>NZ_JBHWIW010000005.1:0-91114 GCF_042731955.1 Streptomyces sp. NPDC059828
GCGCCGATCATCGCGCCGTTGATCGGCGGGCAGGTCCTGCGGGTGACGGACTGGCGCGGGGTGTTCTATGTGCTCGCCGGGGTGGGGCTGCTGCTGACGCTGGTGGCGGCGAGGTTCCTGCGGGAGACGCTGCCGCCGGAGCGGCGGCATGGCGGGGGCGTGGGCCAGGCGCTGGGCACCATGCGGGGGTTGCTGTCGGACCGGGTGTTCACCGGTTACGTGCTGGCGGGCGGGCTGGCCTTCGCGACCCTGTTCGCTTACATATCCGCGTCCCCGTTCGTGGTGCAGGAGATCTACGGGGCCTCGCCGCAGACGTTCAGCCTGCTGTTCGGGCTCAACTCGCTCGGTCTGGTGGCGGTGGGGCAGATCAACGGGAAGCTGCTGGTGGGCCGGGTCAGCCTGGACAAGGCGCTCGGCACCGGACTGGCCGTGATCGGTCTTGCCGCGCTCGCGCTGCTGCTGATGACCTCCGGGGTCTTCGGCGAGGTCGGGCTGGTCCCGGTCGCGGCCGGGTTGTTCGTGCTGATGTCCGCGACGGGTCTGGTGCTGCCCAACACCAACGCGCTGGCGCTGATGCGCACCCCGCACGCCGCCGGCTCCGCATCCGCGCTGCTCGGCACGTCCGCGTTCCTCGTCGGAGCGATCGCGTCCCCGCTGGTCGGGATCGCGGGCGAGACCACCGCCGTGCCCATGGCCGTGGTCCAGCTGGTCTGCGCGCTCGGCGCGATGGGGTGCTTCCTGGGCCTCTGCCGACCCTGGCGCGGTGAAGGCGGCATCCCCAGGCAGGCCACCGCTCCGGCGGATCAGGCCACGCAGTCCGCCGAGGCGAGCGCCTCGTAACCGCTCACTCGGCAGGCGGCCACTGGGCGCCCCAGCCCGTGTCGCGGGCCTCGCGGTAGAGCGCGCCATGGCGCTTGGTGACCGTGGTGCGCTGCAGGGTCCCGTCGTCGGAACACAGGTCGAGCAGCACTTGGCCCTTGCGGATCTGGGGCTTACGGACCACCCGGCCGGCCGCCGGGGCCGCCGGGAGGCGGGTGGCGGCGACGTAGCTGAACTTCTCGTCCTCGTACGCCAGCGACCCGCCCTTCACCTGGCGGTGCAGCGACGAACGGCTGACCCGGGCCGCGAAGTGGCACCAGTCGCTGCCGGGGACGATCGGGCAGGCGTCGCTGTGCGGGCAGGGGGCCGCGACCCGCAGGCCCGCGGCGATCAGCCGGTCGCGGGCCTCCATGACACGCTCGTAGCCGTCGGGGGTCCCCGGCTCGACGATCAGCACCGTCCGGCCGGCGGCTGCGGACTGCTCGACCACCGCGGCCCGGTCGGCCTCCGTGAGTTCCTTCAGCACATACGACACCGTGACCAGGTCCACGGGCTCCAGGCCCATGGCCGAGCCGATCCTCGCCCTCTGCCAGCGCGCACCGCGCAGCGCGGGGGACTCCGCGGCCGCGGCCAGCTCCCGGCCCAGGGCCAGTGCCGGCTCCGCCCAGTCCAGCACCGTGGTGCGCTGGGTGCCCTCCGGCCAGGCGTCGGCCACGGCCCAGCTCGCCGCGCCCGTACCGCCGCCGATGTCGGTGTGGGTGGCGGGTGCCCAGTCGGGCAGGGCCGCGCGGAAGGCCAGAAGCGCGGACCGTACCGCCTCGAAGGTCGCGGGCATGCGGTACGCGGCGTACGCGGCCACATCCACCCGGTCCCGCAGCACCGGTGCGTCCGTCGGGGTGTCCCCCCGGTAGCTGGCGATCAGCCGCTCCACGGCCTGGGCGACCCTGCCCTGCGGCAGACCCTCGAGGAGGCCGGCGAGAGCGGTGCCGAGACCGGCTCGGGGCGTGCTGGGGGAGTGGGTGGGAGGAGTGGCGTTCACCGGCGAATTCTAAGGGTTCACGGGTGGCTCGAGGTCGTCCCGGGTGCCAGGCACCGGCCCCCGGGACTCGTCCGCTCCGGTCAGGCCGCCCGTAGCTCCTGCGTACAGCACTTCACGCTGCCGCCGCCCTTCAGCAGCTCGCCGAGATCCACGCCGACGGGTTCGAAGCCCCGCTCCCGCAGCGGCTCGAACAGACCCGTCGCCGCCTGCGGAAGCACCACATGGCGGCCGTCGCTCACCGCGTTGAGTCCCAGCCTCGCCGCATCCTCCTCGCTGGTGAGCAGGGCGTCGGGGAAGAGCCGGGCGAGGACCGCCCGGCTGCCCGGCGAGAAGGCGCCGGGGTAGTACATGATCTCGTCCCTGTCGTCGTCCAGCACGGACAGTGCCGTGTCGAGGTGGTAGTAGCGCGGGTCCACCAGCTCAAGACCGATCACCGGCCTGCCGAAGAACTCCTGCGCCTCGCCGTGCGACAGCGGGCTGGACCGGAAGCCCTGCCCGGCGAGCACATACGTCGAGGTGACCGCGAAGTCGCCCTCGCCCTCGTTGATGTGCAACGGCTCATGGATCTCGGTGAACCCGTGCGCGCGGAACCACTCCAGATGCGCCTCCGCCTCCGCCTCCCGCTCCCGGTGCGCGAAGCGCGCGCCGAGCACCCGTCCGTCCACCACGCACGCGCCGTTCGCCGCGTACACCATGTCGGGGAGGTCGGGGCGGGGGTCCAGCAGTTCCACGGTGTGGCCGAGCGCGAGGTAGCGGTCGCGCAGGTCTTCCCACTGGGCCATGGCCAGCGGCAGGTCAACGGGCTTCCCGGGGTCCATCCAGGGGTTGATGGAGTACGTCACCTCGAAGTGCGTGGGTGGGCACATCAGGTAGCGGCGGGATCTAGCGTCACGAGGCAATGCAGGCTCCTCAGGAACGTCAGAGCAGAGCAGCGACGCACGGTTGTGCGTGCAGCTATAGTGCGCCGTTCGGCGGCTTCGCGCGTGATCCGAACGGGTGGTTCATCACATGTATTGCAGGCGCGCGGCCCGGCGAAACGACCTGCCGCGCCCACCCGTCGCCAGCCCCGCGAATCCGGCCCCTGACCGGGGATCCCGCCACCCGATCGGGGGGTGCGGCCACCTAGCGCACCCGATGGTGGGACCATGGCGGGGACCACAGGGGGAGAGCTGAGGTGAGGGGATCGATGGGCGACGGCATCGATGACATCGGCGGCAACGACGGCACCGGCAATAGCGACCGCACTGGCAGTACCGACCGCAGTCGCGGCGCGCGCGGCAGGACGTCCTGGGAGAACCGGCTTCCGCAATGGCTGCGCAGGCGTGCCCGCGAGGACAGCGCTGCCGACGCGGGCGCGGACCGGCGCGAGCTGCTGCTCGCCACCGCGGGCGCCGGACTGCCGCTCGCGCCCGCCGCGCATCCGGCCGGCTTCCGCTGCTCCTGCGAGCGCATCGGCTGCCCCACCCCCGCCCGCCATCCCGTCTCCTTCGCCTGGCAGACCCAGGCCACGCACGACGGGGCGACCGTCGAGCGCTGGGCGGAAGAACAGCCGGAGGCCAATTTCATCACCGCCACCGGCATGGTCCATGACGTCCTCGACGTACCGGCCGCAGCCGGACGAGCCGCGCTCGAGCGGCTGCTGGGGGAAGGCGTCGAGGTCGGTCCGGTCGCCGAGTCCGGGGAGGGGCGGATGCTGTTCTTCACCGCCACCCGCGGCACCCCGGAGGACGAGGACGAGTGGTGGCCCTGCGCGCTGGACTGCCATCCGGAGACCATGGACGAGCATCCGGGCCTGCGCTGGCACAGTCGCGGCAGCTATGTCCTCGTACCGCCCGCGCGACTGCCCGACGGCCTCACCGTCGACTGGGTACGGGGCCCGGAACACCCCCTGCCGGATCCGCTGACGCTGCTCGAGGCGCTCGCCGATGCCTGCGCCCGGTACGCGGACGAGACGGACGAGCACGACCAGCACTCGGTGGCCTGGCCCGCGCGCCGCTGACGCCCCCGGGCCCGCGCCGCCTCGGCCGCGTCGAGCCGCCGCCCAGGCCGCCGATGCCGTGCCGGCCGGCCCGCGGGGCCGTATCGCGGCCGCGGGCGGGGGCCCCGCCCGGGCGGGGGGCCCGCCCGGGCCGGCCAACCCGCGCCCCCCCGCCCCACACCCCGCGCCGCCGCGGCCGGGGCGCGCCCCCGCCCGGGCCGCCTTGGGGGGGCGGGCGGGCCGGGGGGGCGGTTGCGGGGCCGCGCTCGTGCCCCGCGCCGGCGGGGGGCACGAGCCGGTGCCTGCAAGCCGGCGCCCCTGCGCACATGCCCGCATGCACCTGCTGAAACGAGCCGGTGCGCCGATGGCCGTGAGCGCGTGCTTACGAGCCCTTCGCCGAGGTCACGCCCTGAAGCCGGCCCACTATCGCGACCGAGGGCTCCGAGCCACCGCGCGGAGCCACCTTCGCCGCCTGGCTGGACATCCACTCCTTGGTGAGCGTGTTCTTGATCTCCCCGGTCATCAGGGCCTTCTCGTCCGGGCTGGCCTTCGGCCGGTAGCCCGCCGGCGCTGTCTGCCGCTCGTAGTAGCGCATCGAGAAGAACACCAGTGCCCCGCCGTCGTCCGTGACCAGACCCAGCGGTGCGAACTGGCCGCTGTTCAGCGGCTGGTCGACGAACTCGGTGACCACACCGGACCGCCGCGTCTTCTTCTGCTCGCGCCGCTCGCGCCATTCGCTCGTGGCCTCGCCCGCCACGAAGCGCTCCGGCTTGCCACTGCGCAGATATGAGGCGTATTCCTTGCTCAGCTGATCCGGGGCGACCGCCGTCTCATCCGATTCGGTCCCGACCGGCAGGGCGTAGCCGTCCTGGTCGGTGCGGAAGCGTGGCACCTCGTTTCGGCTGAGGATGGCCAGATACGAGGCCTCCCACTGCGCGTCGCTGCCGGTCTTCACGAACACCACCAGCCAGCGGGAGTCCCGGTCGCCGCTGTCCACGTCACGGTTGCTGTCCGTGTCCGCCAGGAACCAGCGCGGCCAGCCGGCCTTCTTGGGCACATGGAACTTCGCGTCCGTGAGTTCCAGCGACCGGTGCTGGGAGTTGCCGCGCGGGCTGGTCACACTGCGTGCCTTCAGCCCGGCCTGGTTGATCGCACCGAGTGCGCCGGTCACCTGAGCCGCGTCGAGCGCCGGATCGTAGGCCCGGTCCGCGGCGTTGTACGCGTCGGTGAAGTCGTCGAGTGCCTGTGCGGCTTCAGTCGTCGTCGCCGCTGGTACGACTTCCAGCTCGCCGTGAACCGTCACGCACCCGCTCGCCGTCAGCGACAACACCGTCGTCACCGTCGTCGCCGCGAGCCCCGTCACCGCCCGGCTCCGCCTGCTCTTGGGCCTGCTCATCGCTTGCCTTCTGCTTCTCGACCCCCACTGACCGTCCGAACCCTACCGGGGAGAGGAACAGCGCAAGTGCCGGGATCAGATACAGGGCCCACACCGTGACCTGGAGGACGGTCGGGTCGGGCTGGAAGTTGAAGACACCCTTCAGCAGGGTGCCGTACCAGCTGTCCGGCGGGATGGCCTCGCTGATGTCGAAGGCCTTGTCCGGCAGACCGCCGAGGAAACGGGCCTCCTGCAAGTCGTGGACGCCGTACGCGAGCACGCCCGCGGCCACGACGACCAGCATTCCACCCGTCCAGGTGAAGAACTTCGCCAGGTTGATTTTCAGGGCGCCCCGGTAGAACAGCCAGCCCAGCACGACCGCGGTCGCGATGCCGAGCAGCACCCCGGTCAGCGGGGCCGAGGAGCCGCCCTGGTCGGCCGCGGCACGCACCGAGGCCCACACGAACAGCGCGGTCTCCAGGCCCTCCCGGCCCACGGCGAGGAACGCCGTCACCACCAGGGCGCCCGTACCCATCTCCAGGGCCGCGTCGAGCTTGGCGCCGAGCTCCGCCTTCAGATGCCGCGCGGTGCGCCGCATCCAGAACACCATCCAGGTGACCAGGCCGACGGCCAGGATCGAAAGGGACCCGCCGAGCAGTTCCTGTGCCTCGAACGTCAGCTCCTGCGAGCCGAATTCGAGTGCCGCGCCGAAGGCCAGCGACAGCGCGCACGCCACGCCGATACCGATCCAGATCGGCTTCAGCGCGTCACGGCGGCCCGTCTTCACCAGGTAGGCGACGAGGATGCAGACCACCAGGCTGGCCTCGAGGCCCTCGCGCAGACCGATCAGATAGTTGCCGAACACGGCAGGTCCCTTCGCTTGCCTACGAGAACAGCGCCCGGCCCCACCAGTCGTCCTTGTCGCGGACGCCCGGCGGGACGGCGAACAGCGCCGAACCCACGTGCTGGATGTACTCGTTGAGGTCGTCCGTCGCGAGACTGCGCTGCACCGGTACGAATCCCTTGGCCACGTCCCGCTGGTAGGCGAGGAAGAACAGGCCCGCGTCGAGGCGGCCCAGCCCGTCCGTGCCGTCCGTGAAGGAGTAGCCGCGGCGCAGCAGCTTCGCCCCGCCGTTGGAGTCCGGATGGGCCAGGCGGACGTGCGAGGTCGGCAACATGGCGGGGAGGAACGGTTCGTCGCGCTCCTTCGCCTTGCCGACCGGAGCACCCTCGCCCTTGTCGCGGCCGAAGATGTCCTCCTGCTCCTGGAGCGGAGTACGGTCCCAGGTCTCGATGTTCATCCGGATCCGGCGTGCCACCAGGTACGAGCCCCCGGCCAGCCAGGCCGGGCCGTCCTTCTGCGACACCCACACATGCTTCTCGAGAGCCTCCTGGTCGGTGCCCGGGATGTTCCGGGTGCCGTCCTTGAAGCCCATCATGTTGCGCGGGGTCTGCTCCTCCGGGGTGGTGGACGAGGTCTTGCCGAACCCGAGCTGCGACCAGCGCACCGTGACCTTGCCGAAGCCGATCCTGGCGAGGTTGCGGATGGCGTGCACGGCGACCTGCGGGTCGTCGGCGCACGCCTGGACGCACAGGTCGCCGCCGCTGCGGGCCGGATCGAGGTTGTCACCGGCGAACTTCGGCAGGTCGATCAGCGCCGCGGGCCTGCTGCCCTTCAGACCGAAGCGGTCGTCGAACAGCGAGGGGCCGAAGCCGACGGTGAGGGTCAGCCGGGTCGGCTTCAGACCGAGCGCCTCACCGGTGTCGTCCGGCGGGGCCTCGGCGAGACCGCCGTAGGCGCCCTCGCCCACCGGCAGCCCTGCCGCCATCCGCTCGGCGGCCCGGGTCCAGTCCTTCAGCAGCTGGATCAGCTCGGCGCGGTCCCTGGTCTTCACGTCGAACGCGGCGAAGTGCAGCCGGTCCTGCACGGCGGTGGCGATACCCGCCTGGTGCGTGCCGTGGAAGGGCACGGCGGCGCCGCTGAGCGCGGCGGGCACGGCCTCGTCCCCGCCGCGCGCCAGGGCGGCGGCACCGCCCGCGGCGGCGGCGCCGAGCGCGAGCCCGGCTCCGCCCCAGCCCAGCAGGGTGCGCCGGGAGGGTGTGGTGTTCCGGTCCTCGCCCGTGGCGTCTGCCGGATCCGTCGTGTTCGTCTGGTCCGTGGAGTCCGTCGGTTCCGTGGATTCCATGGGCTTCGTCGTTTCGGACATGGTTGCGTCGTCCCCCTCGCGTCCGTTACTTGACCACGGCGGCGGCGAGCTTCGAAAGCGGCTCTGCCAGTGCGTTGACGGCGTCGGACAGCTCCTTGCGCTGAGCCGGCGTGACCTTGTCGTACGAAGTGAAGACGTAGGTGTTCTTGTCCGCGCGGTACTTGTCCAGCAGCGCGTTCATCGCCGTGAACTGCTTGTCCAGCTCGGCGACCAGCTTCGCGTCGTTCTTCGACGCCACCGGCTTCAGCAGCTCGTAGGACTTCTGCGCGCCCTCGACGTTCGCCTTGAAGTCGACCAGGTCGGTGTGGGAGTAACGCTCCTCCTCACCGGTGACCTTGCCGGTCGCGACCTCGTCGAGCAGCTCCTTGGCGCCGTTCGCCATCGAGGTGGGGGTGATCTCGGCGGTGCCGACCTTCTTCACCCAGACCGCGAGATCCTTGTCGAGGGTGTCGGCGAAGGCCTTCTCCTCGGCGCCGAGCTTCTTGTCCTGCCACAGCGCCTTCTCCAGGCGGTGCCAGCCGCCCCACTTCTGGCCCGGCTCCAGGTCGGCGACGCCGTCCTCACGCAGGTCGACCTTCGGGTCGATGTCGCCGAAGGACTCGGCGACCGGCTCGGTGCGCTCCCAGCCGATACGGGAGTCGGCGTAGGCCTTCTTGGCCGCCTCGATGTCGCCCGCGCGCACGGCGTCGGTGAACACCTTCACCTTGGGCAGGGTCTCGTCGGCC
This sequence comes from Streptomyces sp. NPDC059828, assembly GCF_042731955.1. Lineage (NCBI taxonomy): Bacteria > Bacillati > Actinomycetota > Actinomycetes > Kitasatosporales > Streptomycetaceae > Streptomyces > Streptomyces sp. NPDC059828. The sequence goes on from NZ_JBHWIW010000005.1 coordinate 8,144, forward strand.
TGCTGCTGGACGTAGGTGCGGTACGCGGCGACCGCCTTGTCCATCTCCGGGGAGCGCTTGGCTGCGGTGCCGCCGGTGACCTTGACCTGCTGGCGGATGCCCTCGCCCTTCATGCCGGGCTTGCAGGCGATCGCGTACTCGCCGGCCTTGATCTCGGCGGTGATGGTGGCCTTGGTGCCGGGACCGATGTTCTCGCGCTCGGTGACGATGCGGTCGTCGGGGAAGAGGATGTAGACCTCGGTGACCTTGGAGCCCTTGTTCTCGATGTCGAGCTGGACGTGCCCGGCCGGGAACTCCTTGGTGGACACCTCGCAGGCGTCGTCCTTCGCGGTGACGCTGACGGCGCCGTGGCCGCCCTTCGCGTCGCCCTTCTCGGCGCAGCCGGTGACGGCGGTGAGAGCGGTCACGGCAGCCACGGCGGTGAGGGCGGAGAGACGGACGGGTCGCATACAGGCTCCACGAGTGAACGGACAACGGCCGCAGGACGGGAGTCCTACGGCGGTGAGGCGGACCTAACTTAACCGAGGCTTACCTGACCGAATCCCATCCGTCCAGTGATTCGTCTCTCATCCGTCCGTCATACGAGAAGCCCGGGCACGGTCCGATCACGGATCTGTCATGTCTGCCCCCGGCACAGGTCAAGCGAAGGTCAAGTGCCCCTTTTGGGTACAACGAGCGGCGCCCCGGTCGCCGGATGCCGCAACACGTCCACCGGCTGCCGGTAGACCGCGCCGATGAGCTCCTCCGACAGCACCCGCTCCGGGGGCCCTTCGGCCGCGACCCGCCCGCCGTCGAGCACTGCCACCCGGTCCGCGTACGCGGCGGCCAGGCCCAGATCGTGCAGCACGACCACGACGGTGTCGCCCGCCGCGGCCCGCTCCCGGCAGAGCCTCAGCACCAGTTCCTGATGGCGCAGATCCAGCGCGGCTGTCGGCTCGTCGAGCAGCAGCAGCGGTGCCCGCTGGGCGAGTACGCGCGCCAGGGCCACCCGGGCGCGCTCACCCCCGGACAGCGCGGAGAACGGCCGGCCAGCGAAACCGGAGGTCTCCGTGCGCTCCATGGCTTCGGCGACCGCGGCGTCGTCGTCCTCCTCGAACGGGGTGCCCGACCAGGGCGCGCGGCCCATCCGCACCACCTCCGCGGCGGTGAAGGGGAACGACAGCGCGGCCGACTGCGGGAGAACGGCCCGGCGCAGCGCGAGCGCGGGCGCGGGCCAGTCCGTCGCGGGCCGCCCGCAGATCCGTACCTCGCCCGACGCCGGGGCGAGGTCGGCGGCGCACGCGGCGAGCAGCGTGGACTTCCCGGCGCCGTTCGGTCCGACCAGCGCCAGCACCTCGCCCGCCCGCGCGGTCAGATCGACTCCGCGCAGCGCGTCGAGCGAGCCGCCGAGACGCACGCGCAGGGCCCGGATCTCGAGCACGGTGTCACCGGGGGATGGCGGCGCGGGCAGCTCGCGCCCGCGGGAGGGCAGCAGCCGGGTGAGGCGCTTCATGCCCAGCCTCCCTGCCTGCGCCGGGTGCGCCGCAGCAGTGCGAAGAAGAACGGGCTGCCGAAGAGCGCCGTCAGCACCCCCAGCGGAAGTTCCGCCGGAGCCGCCGCCGTACGTGCCGCGAGATCCCCCGCCACCAGCACCACCGCGCCGCCCAGTGCACTGCCCGGCACCAGGAAGCGGTGCCCGGGACCGTTCGCCATGCGCAGCAGATGCGGCACGAGCAGGCCCACGAAGGAGATGACACCCGCCACCGCGACCGCCGCAGCCGTGAGCAGCGCCACGACCAGGATCATGACGGCCCGCAGACGCTCCACCCGCACACCCAGATGACGGGCCGGCCGCTCGCCGAGCGCCAGCAGGTCCAACTGCCGTGCGTACACCGGTGCGACCAGCAGTCCGATGGCCGCGCACGGCAGCACGGCGAGCACTTTCGGCCAGGTCGCCTGAGCGATCGAACCAAGCTGCCAGAAGGTGATCTGGGTGATCTGGGCGTTGTCGGCGAAGAACACGAACAGCCCGATCATCGCGCCCGCGAAGGCGTTCACCGCGATGCCGGTGAGGATCAGGGTCACGACTTCCGTACGGCCGCCCGAGCGTGACATCACGTACACCAGCGACACCGTGGCGAGCCCGGCCGCGAACGCGCACACCGTCACCGTCCAGTTGCCGAGGAAGCCCAGCCCGAGCGCGATCGCGCCGACCGCGCCCACCGCCGCCCCCGCCGAGATCCCGATGACCCCGGGCTCGGCCAGTGGATTGCCGAACACCCCCTGCATCAGCGCCCCGGCGCAGCCCAGGGACGAGCCCACCAGCAGCGCCAGCACCACGCGCGGCAGCCGGATGTTCCACAGCACGCTCTCCGCCGTGCGGTCCAGGGCATGGCCGCCGAGCCCGGCCCGGTGCAGCACGGAGGCGAGCACATCGCCCAAGGGCAGGTGGTAGGCCCCGAGTCCGGCGGACAGCAGACACAGCGCCAGCAGGGCGCCGATGAGGCCGGCGGTGAGGAGGTACGAGGTGGGGCGCCGTCGCCGCGCGTCGCCGGGTGGCGGTGAGGCGCCGGCGGCGGGGGCCTCGACGGCATCCGTACGGGGCGGGGACACGGTCACTTCCCGGCCCCGCCGTTCCCGCCGTTCCCGTAGAGCTGCCCGACCAGCGAGCGCAGTACCTCGTCCGTGCGCGGCCCGTAGTTGAGCAGCACACCGTCCTCGATCGAGACGACCCTGCGGTCCACGCCTGCCGGAGTCTCGGCGACCCCGGGGATCCCCACGAGCCCGTCGACTCCGCCCACCGACGCGAGGCCCTTGCTCATGACGAGCAGCGCGTCGGGTGCGGCTTCGGCGAGTGCCTCGCTGGTGAGCGGGGTGAAGTCCTTGGTGAGCCCGGACTCCTTGCCCGCGTCCACCGCTCCCGCCGCCTCCAGCAGGGAACTCGCCCCGGAATCGGCCCCGCCCAGCAGATAGACGGCGGCGGTGCCGCGCAGATAGAGGAAGGCGACCCGGGGCTTTCGGGCCGCGCCGCCGTCCGCCGGTGCCGGGATGTCCTTGCGTACGGCGGCGATCCGCTGCTCGGTGCGCTGCTTCAGCTCCGCGCCCGACGACCGCACGCCGAGGGCGGCGGCGACGGTGTCGATCCGCCTGCCCACATCGTCCAGGTCCTTGGCCGGTTCCACCACGACCAGCGGGACCCCGGCGTCCCTGATCTGGGCGATGGCATCGGCCGGTCCGGAGGAGGTGTCGGCGAGCACGACCGTCGGCCTCAGTGACAGCACGCTCTCCGCCGAGACGTCATGGGCGCGGGTCACCAACGGCAGACCGGCGGCCTGTTCGAAGGTGGCCGTGATGTCCCGGGCCACCACGTGCTTGCCGAGCCCCAGCGTGAACACGATCTCGCTGAGCGAGCCGGTCAGCGGCACGATCCGGTCGGTGGAGGTGACGGTGACCCGAGTGCCGTCCGCCGATCCCACCGTGACGGGCAGCCGGGGGTGGGGCGCGGTGCTCAGTGGCTCGACCCGGTCGGGGGCCGATGCTGCGGCAGGTACGCCCTTGGTGTGGTCGGTGTCGTGCGTGCTGCCGGGGTTCCCCCCGCCGCAGCCCGTCGCGGCCAGGGCGAGGGCGAGCGCGGAAACCAGCGCACTCGCCAGGCGGGATCTGCGCACCGATGAGCTCCGTCCTGTCGGTCCTCTACTGCTCTTCAACTGCAACTTCCCTGAATAGAAGTGGAGTTGAAGTTGATTCAGGCCGTTTCCGTGGCCCGGGGAGAGCTATGGGCTTCCAGAGCGGTCCGCGGTAGCTTAGGTTAGCCTTACCTTGCTCGCCAGTCCTTGGAGGGGTGCTTCATGCTGCCGTGCAGACCGGGCCGGCCCGTTCGCCGGGCTCTCGCCGCCACGCTGTTCGCGGCCCTTGTCGGGGCCCTGCTTCCGGTGACGGTGGCGCACGCGGAGAGCCGTACGGTCCAGGGCGGCCGGCTCGACTGGGGCATCAAGTCCTCCTTCCAGAGCTATGTCACGGGCCCCGTCGCCCGTGGCAGCTGGAACCTGACCGGGGGAGCGGCCGCCATCGGCGGAAGCCGGTTCCGCTTCCACTCGGCTACCGGCGGCTACGACCCGGACACCGGAGCGTTCACCGCACGCTTCTCGGGCGGTGTCCACTTCCTCGGCCACAAGGCGGCCGACGGCAGCCATGCCCTGGACCTGGTCGTCAGCCGCCCCACCGTCCGTATCGGCGGCGGCAGCGGCACCCTCTACGCCGACATGGCCAGCAAGGCCAAGGACTCAGGCAAGGTCACCACCTCGTCCCAGGTGCCGCTCGCCTCGCTGGACCTCTCCGGCGTCGACATGCGGGGCGGCGGCAGCCCCATCGACCTCACCGCCATCCCCGCCACCCTCACCTCGCGCGGCGCCACAGCCTTCGCGGGCTACTACCGGGCCGGCACCGCGCTCGACCCGGTGAGCCTGTCGGTCGACGTACGCTCCGCCGCCCCGCCCCGGAAGCCCTCGCGGCAGCCGTCCCCGCAGCCGGAACCGCCGAAGCCGACCGCGGGTGACTTCCGGGACGCGGCCGTCGACTGGGGAGTGCGCCGCACCTTCCGCGAGTACGTCACCGGCCCCATCGCCAAGGGCTCCTGGACCCTCGGCGGCGGCGCCCAGGACGGCGGTGCGCTCTTCCGCTTCCCGCGGGGCAAGGGAACGTACGACCCCGGCAAGCGGACGCTGGACGCGGACTTCACCGGCACCGTCCGCTTCACCGGAACCGGTCTCGACCTGACACTCGGACGGCTCGCGGTCACCGTGAGCGGGGGTCGTGGGAGCCTCAGCGCCGATGTGACGCGTGACGGCAGGACCGACCGGGCCGTACCCCTCATCACCTTCCCCGCCAGGGACTTCGCCCCGGAGTCGGGGCTCGCCCGTCTCAGTGAAGCCCCGGCCACCCTCACGCCGGACGGCGCCAGGGCCTTCGGATCGCTGTACCGGGCGGGCACCGCGATGGACCCGGTCTCGCTCGCCGTGGCCGTGGACGCGAAGGCGCAGCTTCCCGCACTGCCGGACCTGGGCAGCGGCGCCGCATCGCCCGCCCCGAGCACGAAGCCCGCCGCGCATGCCGCCGCTGCCGCCGAGCCTCCGTCCGGCGGTGGCCGCTCGGTGAGCGCGACCGCGATCGGCGCGGGCGTGCTCATCGCCGCTGCGATCGCCGGGTACGCCGTACGCCGCCGCACCCGGGCCGGTGCCACCCACTGACCAGCACCGCACCGCTCCACCCGATCACCGCGCGCCACTCCATCACCCCGCCATCGAGCACCGCTTCGAGGAGACCACCGACCATGCCCGCCAGCGCCCCCCGACGCCCCATAGCCCTCATCTCCGCCATCGCCGTGGCCGCCGCCCTCGGCGCCACCGCCATCGCCCTTCCCGCCTCCGCCGCGGAGAAGGCCCCCGGTGCACCGACGCTGGAACTGAAGGACGGCACCCTGGACTGGGGCTTCAAGGAGTCCTTCCGCAAGTACCTCGCCTCGCCCGTCGCCCACGGCACGATCACCACGGGCGAGGGCGCCAAGCAGGCACCGGACAACGGGGTCTTCTCCTTCGTGGACGGCAAGGGCACCTATGACACGGGCACCCACGCCACCGCCAACGCCTTCAGGGGCAGCGTCCACTTCACGGCGCACGGCGGCGTACTCGACATCACGATGTCCGACCTGAAGCTCAGCACCACGGGCTCGGCCACCCCCACCGGCGAGATCACCGCCGATGTGGTCACCAAGAAGCAGGACGGCAGCTTCGACACCAAGAACGACCTGGTGATCGCCGCGCTCGACATGTCCGGGGTGCGCCCGGGACAGGGCACGGGCGGCGCCATGGTGTTCAAGGACATTCCGGCCAAGCTCACGGCAGGCGGTGCAGCGGCCTTCTCCGGCTTCTACCAGGAGGGCACCCAACTCGACCCGGCGACGCTCACCGTGAAGGCCGCGAGCGGCGGCGGAACCCCGCCGAAGCCGACCCCGACCGCGATTCCGACCCCGACCGCCACGGCGACAGCGACCTCCAAGCCGACGGCGAAGCCCACCACGAAGCCGTCTCCGGCCAAGGTCCAGGGTGGCAAGCTGAGCTGGGGCGTCAAGAAGTCGTGGCGCGGCTACGTCGACGACATCTGCGGCGGCACCATCACCGCGAACGGCGGCGCCGCGAAGAACGGCGCTCTCTACGACTTCCGCTACGGCAAGGCCCGGCTCGACACCACGGCGCGCAGCGTCGACGCCTCCTTCGTGGGCACGGTGCGCTTCGCCTGCGCCGGGCACGGCATCGACTGGACCATCAGCGATGTCAAGGTGAAGGCGACCGGCAAGTCCGGCACGCTCATCGCCGATGTCACCACCGCCAAGGGCACCGCGAACGACGTGGCGTTCGCCAGGCTCGACCTCGGCAAGGCCGACTTCCGTGCGAAGAGCGGCGTCGTCACCCTCAAGAACCTCCCGGCCGCCCTCACCAAGGCGGGCGCCGCGCAGTTCGCGGGCCCGGGCGGCGAGGTGTTCTACAGGCCGGGCACCGCTATCGACCCGGTGACGGTCGCCCTCACCCTCGACAAGGACGCCACCCTGCCCGCCGCTTCCGGTGGCACACCGACCACGGACACCTCCGGCACGGGCACGGGCACGGACACGGCCGGCGGCACCGTCGGCGGGGGGCTCACCACCACCGGCCACCTCGCCGCCACGGGCTCCGAGGTCCCCAGCAGCACCCTCCTCGCCGCCTCGGGCGCCCTTGCAGCCGCGGGCGCGGGCGTGGTCCTGGCAGTGCGCCGCCGCGCTGGAGTCAGCGACTGAGGCTCCCGAATGTGACGATCGCCGCTCCGGCCGTTTCCCGGTTGTGGGCGGCGCTCGCACACCCCCGGGTGCTTGAATGCCGGAGTGAACGAACTCGACGTGCTCCAGGTCTTCTGCGCCGGTGACGGCCGGTTCGGTAACCGACTCGGTGTCGTACGCGACCCTCGCCGCTGGCCCGACCAGGAGTCCCGGCAGACGCTCGCGGCCGAGCTGGGCTTCAGCGAGACCGTGTTCATCGACGACCCCGAGCGCGGGGTCGTCGACATCTACACCCCCGGCCTGCGGCTGCCGTTCGCGGGCCATCCGCTGGTCGGCGTCGCCTGGCTGCTGGACCTGGAGACCGTGCACCCGCCGGCGGGAGAGGTGTGGGCGCGCGACGACGGCGAGTTCACCTGGATCAGCGCACGCGCCGAGTGGGCGCCGCCGCGACTGCTGGAGCGGTACGACTCAGCGGCCGAGATCGACGCCCTGCCCGCGCCGCCGCCCGGTGAGGGCTGGCTGTACGCCTGGGCGTGGGAGGACGAGGCGGCCGGGCGGGTACGGGCCAGGGCCTTCCCCAGACGCGGTGACGGGATCGTCGAGGACGAGGCGACAGGCGCGGCGGCGCTGCTGCTGACCGCGCGGCTCGGCCGGGCCCTGAACATCACCCAGGGCCGGGGCTCCCAGATCCTGACCGCCCCGGGCCCCGACGGCATCGTGGAGATCGGCGGCCGGGTGCGGATGGCGCCGCGCACCAGCGAGCCCGGTGCGTCGGTCAGTGCCCTGTCCCATTCGCGGAGCACCGACGCGCTACGCGCCGTCGCCACCGCCACCCGGATCGAGCCCCTGCGGCGCACGCAGCGCCTCCGACTTCCGCACGCCGTCATGCGCTCAGCGGAAACTCCCCCTCCAGCTCCCGGAACACCGCTCCGTTGAAGTCGAAGGCACGCTTGCACTCGTCGATGATCCGCTGCTTCTCCAGATCATCCGCGTCCACCCCGTCCAGCAGCTCCCGGTAACCCCGCTTGAACGCCGCGGGGTTGGTGATCTGCTCGAAGACGTAGAACCGGACGCCATCGCCCTTGCGCTCGAAGCCCCAGGTCCGCTCGGCCTTGTCACGGATGATCTGACCGCCCGACAGGTCGCCGAGATAGCGGGTGTAGTGGTGGGCCACATAACCCGCGGGCCAGTCACGGGCGCACTCCTCGACCCGGGTCGCGTACGCCGCCGTCGCGGGCAGCGCTCGCACCCCGGCCCGCCAGCCGGGCCCGCGCAGATGTGCCAGGTCCCGCTCCAGCTCGGCCGTGCGGAACAGCTCAGGCTGTATGAAAGGGCCGGCCACCGGGTCCGCCTTGAGCGATTCGGCCGCGCCTTCGAGGGCCGCGTACACGAACCAGAGCTGCTCCGTGTACCGCGCGAAGGCCTCCACCTCCAGCCGCCCGCCGAGCAGGTCGCTCATGAAGGTCGAGGTCTCCGCCTCGGTGTGCTGCTCGTGCGAGGCGACTCGGATGAGCGTCGAGAAGGGCGTGTCCAGCGTGTCCAATGCGGACCTCCGGGGCGTGGACCGATGGGGACGGGAACCGGTTAGGATGCTCCTACTTAGGCATACCTAAGTCAACTGGTTCCCGACGGCCTGTCGGTAAATACCTACCCCGCTTCCGGCTCAGGGCAACGTCAGAATCTCCGTGCCCGTCTCCGTCACCACCAGCGTGTGCTCGAACTGCGCGGTCCGCTTGCGGTCCTTCGTCACCACGGTCCAGCCGTCGTCCCACATGTCGTACTCGTGCGTGCCGAGCGTCAGCATGGGCTCGATGGTGAAGGTCATCCCCGGCTGCATCACCGTGGTCGCGTGCGGGCTGTCGTAGTGCGGGATGATCAGACCGGAGTGGAACGAGGAATTGATCCCGTGCCCGGTGAAGTCGCGCACGACGCCGTAGCCGAATCGCTTCGCGTACGACTCGATGACCCGTCCGATCACATTGACCTGGCGGCCCGGCCGGACTGCCTTGATGGCCCGGTTCAACGCCTCCCTGGTGCGCTCGACGAGCAGCTTCGACTCCTCGTCGACGTCGCCGCAGAGGTAGGTGGCGTTGTTGTCGCCGTGTACCCCGTTGAGGTACGCGGTGACGTCCAGGTTCACGATGTCGCCGTCCCGCAGCACCGTCGAGTCCGGGATCCCGTGGCAGATCACCTCGTTGACCGAGGAGCACAGGGATTTCGGGAATCCGCGGTAACCCAGGGTGGACGGGTAGGCCCCGTGGTCGCACATGAACTCGTGTGCCACCCTGTCCAGTTCGTCCGTGGTCACACCGGGCGCGATGAGCTTCGCGGCTTCCTCCATCGCCTGTGCGGCGATGCGGCCCGCGATGCGCATGCGGTCGATCGTTTCGGCGTCCTGGATCTCCGCGCCGGTGTACGGCGTCGGCATGGGCTTCCCGACGTACTCGGGGCGCCGGATGTTTCCGGGGACGGAGCGGGTGGGAGAGAGGTTCCCTGGTACGAGCAGCGACTGGCCAGACATGCCAGCGAGTCTATCCGGGGGGTCCGCGCGCGCCCGGCGTCGTAGCGGGAGCCCTGCGGGGCAGGCAGCATGGCGACAGAGGAAGGAGCCGAGGATGGCCCTGTTCAAGAAGCGCACGGTGGGCAAGCCGGGCGAGTGGTTCTACTGCCTGGAGCACAAGAAGGTCGAGGAGGGCCCGGAGTGCCCGGCCAAGGACCGCTTCGGCCCTTACGCGACGCGACAGGAGGCGGAGCACGCGATGGAGACGGCGCGTGAGAAGAACCTCCAATGGGAGAACGATCCCCGCTGGCACGATGCGCCCCGGGGTGAGGACGCGCAGGAGTAGTCGCGCGCGGGGTGCGGGGTCTCGCGGAGTGCCGCACCCCGCGCGGTGGGCCGGAGCGTCCGTCCTCGAACGCGGGACAGGCCGGACAGATGCGCGAGACCGCGGCGGAAGGCCGGGCACGGGGCTCGACCACGGCCCCGGTGCGGCCTCAACGCCCGGCTCGCGGGCACGGGGCAGCCTGAACACCCAGCCCGGCCGGGGGCCCGGGGCGAAGTCCGGCGATCGAGGGCTGACCCTCCGGGTGTCGCCACGGGGGCGGCGCACCGCTGAACCGGGTCACCACCTCCGCGGGGGCGGCGCCGTCAAGTGGTCGGCCAGGCGGGACAGCCTGTCCCGCAGGCCCCCGCGGCGGGGGTGGCCGGGTGGCACCCCGTTCTCGCCGGTCGCCGCGCTGACCAGGTGCTGGACCGTGTCGAGGTCCACCTCGGCGGACCGGGGGACGGTGAGGGCCTCATGCGCGAGACCCTGCACCTCGGGGTCGCCGGCGTCCAGCGCCAGCACCGTCGCCCCCGAGTGGCGCGCGTCGTGCACCCGTTCGAGCAGCCCCGTGTCCGGCCGCTGCGGCGCCACCAGCAGCACCGTCTCGCCCCTCCCCGCCGTCTCCACCCGGGCCAGCCCGACGGCGAGATGCGCCGGGTCGCCGCGACGTACCCGGTGCCGCACCAGCGTGGGGGCCAGCGCGGGCTGCCCCGACCAGGCGGCCTCGTCGACGAGATGGGCGGCCAGGTGCCAGGGCTCGTACTCCGCCGTCCCCACCAGCAGCAGCCCACCGCCGTGCGGTACGACGGACGAGCGCAGCACACCCGCGAACCGCCGGGCCTCGGCGGGCCAGGCGGTCCCGGCCAGTACCTCTCGCAGCAGTGCGACACGTACGGCATCCATGGCCCGGCATCCTGCCGCAAGGTCCCCCTCGGTGTGGGGTGTACGGCAAACCCGTACACGTAAGGTCTGCACATGACTTCTCAAGACAACGCCGCCGCGCCCAAGCCTGCCCCGAAGGACCCCTGGGAGCTCCCCGACGTCTCCGGTCTGGTCGTCGGCGTCCTCGGCGGCACCGGTGACCAGGGCCGCGGCCTTGCGTACCGGCTGGCCCGCGCCGGGCAGAAGGTGATCATCGGCTCCCGCGCGGCCGAGCGCGCCGAGACCGCCGCCGCCGAGCTCGGCCTCGGTGTCGAGGGCGCGGAGAACGCCGAGTGCGCGCGGCGCAGCGACGTGGTCATCGTGGCGGTGCCGTGGGACGGCCACGCCAAGACCCTGGAGTCGCTGCGCGAGGTGCTGGCCGGAAAGCTGGTCGTCGACTGCGTGAACCCGCTCGGCTTCGACAAGAAGGGCGCCTACGCGCTGAAGCCGGAAGAGGGCAGCGCCGCCGAGCAGGCCGCCGCCCTGCTGCCTGAGTCCCGGGTCACGGCGGCCTTCCACCACCTTTCCGCGGTGCTGCTCCAGGACGCGTCGATCGAGGAGATCGACACCGATGTGATGGTGCTGGGCGAGTCGCGTGCCGACACCGACCTCGTACAGGCCCTCGCGGCCCGTATCCCCGGGATGCGGGGCGTCTTCGCCGGGCGGCTGCGGAACGCGCACCAGGTGGAGTCCCTGGTGGCCAACCTGATCTCGGTGAACCGCCGCTACAAGGCCCACGCGGGCCTGCGGGTGACCGACGTCTGACCCAGGTCCGGCCCCGCACGGGCATGGGGGACACTGGACCGGACACCCACCACCGGACAGGAGCCGACCCCCATGCCCCGCCTCGCCCTCTACGCCCTCGTCATCTGCGTACTCGCGATCTCCGCGGCGGTGGTGTCGTTCGCGCAGGGAAGCTGGCTGGGGATCGTCTGGGTGCTGCTCGGGGGCCTGTCGTCGAACATGGCGATCTACTACTTCCGCCGCGCGAAGGCCGACCGCGCACAGACCGGCTGAGGACTCCCGGCCGCCAGGCTTTCCGGCTCCCGCCCCAACAGGGCTACCGGCTGAGCGCCACCTCGCACAGCGGGTGCGGATCGGTCCAGAAGCGGTAGAGGTTCTGCCCGCAGTACGACTCCAGGTCCGACACCCCGAGCCCGCTCAGCAGCGCGTAGATCCCGTCGAAGAAGGCCTGGTTCACCCCGGGGATGAAGAGGACGCCGAAGACCGCCAGCAGGCCGAAGGGGGCGTACGGCTCCACGTGGCGCCTGATGCTGTACGGCAGCCACGGCTCGACCACCCCGTAACCGTCGAGCCCCGGCACCGGCAGGAAGTTCAGGATCGCGGCGGTCACCTGGAGCAGCGCCAGGAACGCCAGCGCGAAACGGAACACCACCGGCACGCCGTCGAGGGCCCCCAGCCAGAACGGTGCCGTGCACACGATGGCGAACAGGACGTTCGTCAGCGGGCCCGCGGCCGAGATCAGGCTGTGCTTCCAGCGGCCCTGGATACGGTGCCGCTCGATGAACACCGCGCCACCCGGCAGACCGATACCGCCCATGATCACGAAGATCACGGGGAGCACGATGCTGAGCAGCGCGTGCGTGTACTTGAGCGGGTTGAGCGTCAGATAGCCCTTGGCCCCGATGGTGAGGTCGCCGCCGTGCAGTGCGGTGCGGGCGTGCGCGTACTCGTGCAGGCACAGCGAGACGATCCACCCCGAGGTCACGAAGAGGAACACCGCGATCCCCGGGTTGGGTGCGAAGTCCGTCCAGACGGCCCACCCGGTGACCGCCATGATCGCGGCGATACCGAGGAAGACGGGCGAGATCCGGCGATCGCTGCTGCGGGTCGCGGCGGTGGCCATGTGCACGGCTCCTGGTGAGTCGGGTGGGGTGGGGGACGAGCGTAGCCGCTGCCGACGGCCTGGTGGCATCGTGGGCCATTCGGTGATCGACGACAATGGGCCGGTGCACTACCGCGTACTCGGCACCACCCAGGCAGTCCACGACGACGGGACCCCCACCGCGCTCGGTGGGGCGCGGCTGCGTGCCCTCGTCGCCGCGCTGGCCCTGCGCGCGGGGCGTACCGTGCCGGTCGAGGTGCTCGTCGGCGAAGTGTGGGACGGCGATCCGCCGGCCGACGCCGTGGGAGCCGTGCAGGCACTCGTCGGCCGGGCCCGCCGCGCGCTCGGGCATGCGGAAGTGGTGTCGGCGGACGGCGGCTACCGGCTGCGTGCCGATGCCGCCGACGTGGATCTGCACCGCTTCGCGCGGCTCGCGGAGCAGGGCGGCCAGGTACTCGCCGGAGGCGATCCGGCCGGAGCGGTCGCACTGCTGGACGAGGCGTTGGCGTTGTGGCGGGGGCCGGTGCTCGCCGATCTGCCCGACCGCACGGCGGAGGCGGCCCGCTGGGAAACCCGCCGTCTCGAATGCCGCCGCACCCGGTTCACCGCGTACCTGGCCCTCGGCCGCGCAAGGGAAGTGCTGCCCGCGCTGATCGCCCTCGGCGACGAGCACCCCCTCGACGAATCGCTCCAGGCCCTGCGCATCCGCGCCCTGCGGGCGGCCGGCCGGCCGGCCGAGGCGCTCGCGGCATACGAGTCCGCACGCCGCGAGCTGTCGGACCAGCTGGGCACGGATCCGGGCCCCGAACTGCGCGCCCTGTACGCCGAACTGCTCACGCCCGAGGCGGGGGGTCCCGGGCCCGGTTCCGCGCTCGCCGCTTCGGGACCGGGTGCTGGTGCGCCCGCGCCGGGCCATCTGCCCCCGCCCGGGAACCTGCGGGCCCGGCTGACCAGCTTCGTCGGGCGTGAGAGCGATATCGAGGCCATCCGAGGCGACCTCGGCCGGGCGCGACTGGTCACCCTCGTCGGGGCCGGTGGCGCGGGCAAGACCCGGCTCTCCCAGGAGGCCGCCGAGCAGGGGGCCGGGGCGTACCCGGACGGTGTCTGGCTCGCGGAGCTCGCTCCGGTCAGCGACCCGGAGAACGTGCCGGAGGCCGTGCTCACCGCTCTCGGCGCACGGGAGACCGTGCTGCGGGGGGTCGGTTCCGAGGAGCTGTGGCACGGGGACGATCCGCTGGTGCGCCTCACCGAGCGCTGCGGCCGGCGCCGGATGCTGCTCGTGCTCGACAACTGCGAGCACCTCGTGACCGCTGTGGCCACGCTGTGCGAGCGGCTCCTGGAACGGTGCCCGGGGCTGACGGTGCTGGCGACCAGCAGGGAACCCCTCGGCGTGCCGGGCGAGGCGGTACGGCCGGTCGGACCGCTGCCCCCTCCCATGGCCCTGCGACTGCTCGCCGAGCGCGGTGCGGCGGCGAACCCCCGCTTCCGGATCGACGCCGACGACGACACGGCCGCGGCGGCGGCCGAGATCTGCCGGCGTCTCGACGGTCTGCCCCTCGCCATCGAACTCGCCGCGGCCAGGCTGCGGCTGCTGACGCCCCGGCAGATCGCCGACCGCCTCGACGACCGCTTCCGGTTGCTGTCCAGCGGCAGCCGCACCGTACTGCCGCGCCAGCAGACCCTGCGTGCGGTGGTCGACTGGTCCTGGGAACTGCTCGACGAGGCAGAGCGCACCGTCCTGCGCCGCCTCGCGGTGTTCGCCCGCGGCTGCGACCTCGAAGCCGCGGAGGCGGTCTGCGCGAGGGTCGGCCCACCGGGTGCTCTCCCCCGGGAGACCTCCGCCCCGCCCGGCACCCGCCCCGGCCCTTCGGCTCCGGCCTCCGCCCCGTCCGCCGCGACGCCGGCCCTGCCGGCCGCCGTCGATGTCCCCGACGTCCTCCCCGTCCTCGGCGCCCTGGTCGACAAGTCCCTCGTCGTCGCCGCCCCCGCACCGGACGGCGCGATGCGCTACCAACTCCTCGAAACCGTGGGCGAGTACGCCGCCGAGCGGCTCGACGACGCGGGCGACCGGGCCGTGGTCGAGCGTGCGCATCTCGTGTACTACCGGGAACTGGCCCGCCGTACCGACCCGTTGCTGCGCGGCCCGGGGCAGATCGAGGCCGTCGCACGGCTGGAACGGGAGCAGGAGAACCTGCACACGGCGCTGCACCGGGCCACCGTGGCGGGCGACGAGGACGAGGCGCTGTGCCTGGTGCTGTCCCTTGCCTGGTACTGGCAGATGCGCGATCTGCGCGCCACCGCCCGGCACTGGTCGCGCTCGGTGGCGGCGCTCGGTCCCGACCCGTTCGCCCCGCCCGTCGTCCCCGCCGAGCCGCTGCACGAGCGGGTCATCGACGCCCCGCCGCCGTTCGGCGCCGGGCACCGCCAGGAGGCCAGGCGCGGAGTGCGGCTGATCGGGATCTGCAGCATGGAGCACTGGGCGGAGGACTGGACGACACCCGAGCGGCTGGGCTGGCTGCGCGGGGTCGCGTCGGCGTACGACCCCGGCTGTCCGCAGACCTGCCGCTTCCCCGGCTCGCTCTGGCTCTACGCGGTCCTGCTCACCGGCGACGAGGACCAGCTGCGCCGCACCATCGACGAGACCGTGCGCGGCTGCGAGGAGTACGGCTACGAGTGGGATCTGGGCACCGCGCTCCAGATGCGGGCCAACGTGCTGGTCAACCGCAGCGAATGGCCGGGCGACGCAAGCGCCGACGCGGATCGCAGCCTGGGGATCTTCGAACGCCTCGGAGATCTCTGGGGCGCCGCGGGCGCATTGTCGGCGCGCGGGGAGGCCCGTCAGATGCGCGGAGAGTTCGGCCTCGCCGCCGATGACTTCGCGGCCGCGGTCGACCGGGCCCAGCGCCTCGGCGCCGAGGGCCAGGTGCCGTATCTGCATGCCCGGCAGGCGGCGATGCTCACCGAGCTCGGCCGCCGCGACGAGGCGGAGGCCATCTTCCGCGAGGTGCTCGCGCAGCACGCCGAAGGCACCGCCGAGGCCCTGCCCACCGCGCGCCTCTTCCTCGCCATGCTGCTCGGGCTGGACGGCCGCACGGCCGAAGCCCGCGAGCAACTGGATCTGCTCGCGGTCGAGTTCCAGTCCGAGACCCTGGCGTTCTTCGACGGCTTCCGGCTCGGTGGGCTGGCCTGGATCGACTGTCTCGACGGCCGTTACGCGGAAGCGCTCCACCATGTCCACGCTGCGCTGGAGTCGGCGATGGCGCCCCTCGCCCGGATGGTCGCACCGAATCTGGTCGTGAACCAGCTGCCGACCGCCGCCGAGGCACTCGCCAGTCTGGCCGACGGCACAGGCGGGCGGGGCGGCAAGGACGACGCCCTTGGCGACACCGCCGCCGCCGACGCGGCCCGGCTGCTGGGCGCGTACCGGCGGCTGCTGCCCGCCGGGCACGTCCCGACGGCCCTGGAACGCCAGGGCCGCGAGCGCGCCGAGCGGGCCGCCCGCGCCGCACTGGGCGGGGAACGCTGGGCGGCCCGCTTCGCCGAGGGCGAGGACCTCACACCGGAGCAGGCCGTCGCGCTCGTCGAACAGCACGTCGTCGAACTGCACCTGGAGGAACAGCACGTCAGGACTTCGTGCGGAACTTCCGGATCGCGATCGGGGCCATCACCGCGGTGATCAGCACCGACCAGATCAGGGTCACCCACACATCGTGGGCGACGGGTCCGCCGTGCATCAGTCCGCGTGCCGCGTCCGCGAGCGAGGACATCGGGTTGTAGTCGGTGAAGGTCCGCAGCCACCCCGGCATGGTGCTGGGCGGCGAGAAGATCGACGAACCGAACTGCAACGGCATCAGCACCAGGAACCCCATTCCCTGGATCGCCTGGGCGCTCTTCATGGTCACGCCCATGGTGAGGAAGATCCACATGACCGACGAACTGAAGATCAGGGACAGGCCGAACGCGGCGACCAGACCCCACACCTGCGACACGGACATGCCCAGCAGGAAACCGACCGCCAGCTGGATGACCGTCGCGACGGTCATGCGCAGGACCTCGACGACGATCTTGGCCACGAGCACCGATGACCGGGCGATGGGCAGGGACCGGAACCGGTCCATGACCCCGCTCTGGAAGTCCTGGTTGAAACCGGTGCCGACCCCCATGGCGATGTTCATACCGATCATCGCCATCAGCCCGGGCACGACATAGTCCACGTACGTGGCCCGGTCGCCGCCCAGGGACGCCCCGACGGAGCCGCCGAAGACGAACACGAACAGCAGGGTGAAGACGATCGGCATCAGCACGGCGTCGAACATCGACTCCGGGTCCTGCCGGATCCACAGCAGATTGCGACGGACGAGCGCACCGATGTGCCGGAGGTTGCCGCGCAGTCCGATCCGGTCGTCGTCGGCGAGCGCCTGGGGGCCGGCAACAGTGGCAGGGGTGACAGTGGTGGCGCTCACGCCGCGACCTCCTGGGGAATCATCTCGTCGACGGACGCCGTCCTCTGGCCGGTCAGGGCCAGGAACACCTCGTCCAGGCTGGGCAGATCGGTGCCGATGTCGGCGATGGCGAAGCCACGGGCCCCCAGCAGGCCGACCACGGCGGTCAGTTGTTCGTCGCTGAGGATCGGGACATACAGCACGCCCTCGTCCGGAACGGGCTGCGCCCCCGCGACGCCGTCCAGTCCCGCCTCGCGGATCGCCGCCGCCATCAGCGGAAGCTCGGCCGGGTCGGCCGGCCCGATGCGCAGCGTCCGGCCGCCGACCTTCGCCTTCAGCTCGGGGACGGCGCCCTCGGCGATGACCCGGCCGCGGTCGATGACCGTCAGCGAGTCCGCCAGCTGCTCGGCCTCCTCCATGTACTGCGTGGTGAGCAGGACCGTGGCGCCCTCGGCGACCATCCGCTGGACCTCGTCCCAGACCTCGTTGCGGGTGCGGGGGTCGAGTCCGGTGGTCGGCTCGTCCAGATAGAGCACGGCGGGCCGCCCGATCATCGAGGCGGCCAGATCCAGCCGGCGGCGCATACCTCCCGAGTAGGTGGCGGCGGGCCGCTTGGCGGCGTCCGTCAGCGAGAACCGCTCCAGCAGCTCGTCCGCACGCTGCTTCGCCTCCTTGCGGGGCAGATCGAGCAGCCGCCCGATCATGTAGAGGTTCTCCCAGCCGGGGAGCTTCTCGTCCACCGATGCGTACTGGCCGGTCAGCCCGATCGTGCGGCGCACCCGGCGCGGCTGCCGGACCACGTCGAGCCCGGCGACGGTGGCGTGCCCGGCATCCGGGACGATGAGGGTGGAGAGGCAGCGCACCAGGGTGGTCTTGCCCGCCCCGTTGGGACCGAGGACCCCGAGCACCGTGCCTTGCCGGACGTCGAGATCCACTCCGTCCAGGGCTTTCGTCTCGCCGTAGTGCTTTACGAGGCCACGTACCTCGACGGCGTTCCTGTCGTTTCGCGTCATGTGCCGAAGCGTGTCAGCCGCCACCGACAAGCCACCGACAGGCGGCCGACAGGCCACCGACAGACTGTGGACAACGTGAACGGTGAGGCGGCGGTCTGCCGTCCGAACCCCTTCCGCCTCCATGTCCGGGACGGCCGACAGCCCGCCGACGGGGGAAGATCGGCGGGCTGTCGTTGGTGCCGGAGTGGCTCGGAGAGCGATACGGCGGGTCTCAGCGCCCGGGGGCGTTCAGCCGTGCTCAGTGGAAGGAGTGCTCCTCGGCGGGGAACGCCCCGCCGACCACATCGCCGGCGAAGGCCTTCGCCGCGTCGCCGAGTACCTGGCGCATGTCCGCGTACTGCTTGGTGAAGCGCGGCACCTTCCCGCCCGTCAGCCCGACCATGTCGGTCCACACGAGCACCTGCGCGTCCGTCTCGGGTCCCGCGCCGATCCCGATGGTCGGGATGTGCAGCGAACGGGTGACCTCGGCGGCCAGCTCGGCCGGTACGAGTTCGAGCACGAGGGCGAACGCGCCCGCGTCCTGGGCCGCCTTGGCGTCGCGCAGCAGTCGGTGTGCGGCCTCGTCGCTGCGGCCCTGGACCCGGTAGCCCATGGTGTTGACGGACTGCGGGGTGAGACCGAGGTGGGACATGACCGGGATGCCCGCCTGCACCAGCAGCTCGGTCTGGGGCAGCGAGCGCTCCCCGCCCTCCAGCTTCACGGCCCCCACGCCGGCCTCCTTGACCAGCCGGGTGGCGTTGCGCAGGGCCTGGACCGGGCCCTCCTGGTAGGAGCCGAAGGGCAGGTCGCCGACGATCAGGGCGCGCTTGGTGCCCCGTACGACGGCGGCGGACAGCAGGGTCATCTCGTCCATCGTGACGGGCACGGTGGTGTCGTAGCCGAGGTGGGTGTTGCCCATCGAGTCGCCGACGAGCATCACCGGGATACCGGCCTCGTCGAACACGGACGCGGTCATCGCGTCGTAGGCGGTGAGCATGGGCCACTTCTCCCCGCGCTGCTTGGCGGCGGCGATGTCGTGGACGGTGACGCGGCGAGTGCTCTTTCCGCCGTACAGCGCTTTGCTGTCGCTGCTGTCGGCGGACTGCTTCGGCGCAGCCTGAAGCGTCATGGTGATCGGCTCCTTCGTCATCTCGAGGCGCCCTTACGGCGTCCCCGGACCGCATCCATGGTGGCATCCCGGTGCCCGTCGCGGGAAGTGGTGCCGTTCACACTCCGGCGATGTTCCGCCATCCCGGTCGTTTTCTCCGATACGAGACGGTCTCGTATCGAAAACGGGAATCCCTGGATCATGTCCACACCCCCGGGGGCGCCACCCGCCCCGCCCCGTGTCCCGGAAGCCGTGCACCGGCGCCGCTGGGCCATCCTCGCCGTCCTCATGTTCAGCGTGCTCATCGTGGTGCTCGACCACTCGGTGCTGAACGTCGCGGTCAAGACCATCGCCACTCCTGCGCCCGTCGGCCTCGGTGCCACCCAGGGCGAGCTGGAGTGGGCCATCAACTCCTACACCCTGGTCTTCGCCGCCCTGCTGTTCACGGCGGGGCTCATCGGCGACCGTACGGGCCGCCGCAAGGCGCTGCTGTTCGGTATGGCCGTCTTCGGGGCCGGCTCCGCGCTCGCCGCGTTCTCCGCGTCGTCCTCCGAGCTCATCGCGTACCGCGCGGTGATGGGGGTCGGTGCGGCGTTCGTGATCCCCGCCACGCTCGCCATCCTGATGAACGTGTTCGAGCGGGACGAGCAGGCCAAGGCCATCGGCATCTGGGCGGGCGGGGTCGG
This sequence comes from Streptomyces sp. NPDC059828, assembly GCF_042731955.1. Taxonomy (NCBI): domain Bacteria; kingdom Bacillati; phylum Actinomycetota; class Actinomycetes; order Kitasatosporales; family Streptomycetaceae; genus Streptomyces; species Streptomyces sp. NPDC059828. The sequence continues at coordinate 27,751 of NZ_JBHWIW010000005.1, forward strand.
CGTGTCGATCGCGCTCGGACCGCTCACCGGCGGGCTGCTGCTCGAACACTTCTGGTGGGGCTCGATCTTCCTGGTCAACGTGCCCGTGGTGCTCATCGGCTTCATCGCGATGGTGGTGCTGATCCCCGACTCCCGGGACCCCGCCCCCGGCAGGCTCGACCCGGTCGGGGTGCTGCTGTCGATCGTCGGTCTCGTGCTGCTGGTGTACGGGATCATCCGGGGCGGCGAGCTCGCCTCCCTGACCGACCAGGCGGTGCTGGTGCCGCTGCTCGGCGGGTTGGGTGTCCTGACGGTGTTCGTGATCTACGAGGTGCGCAGCGACCATCCGGCGCTCGACTTCTCGTACTTCAGGAACCCCGTGTTCTCCTCCGCGATCGCCGCGACCGCGCTGGGCTTCTTCGCGATGATGGGCGTGGCCTTCCTGTCCGTGTTCTATCTGCAGAGCGTGCGCGGCTACAGCCCGCTGGCTGCCGGACTGCTGCTGCTGCCGCTCGCCGTGGCGCAGTCGGCGTTCGCACCGCGCGCACGGCTGGCCATCGGCCGGTTCGGCGCCAAGGCGACCTGCACGGCGGGCATGCTGATGATCACCACCGGGCTGGCCGCGTTCGCCTTCTTCGACGGCTCCACACCGCTGTGGCTGATCGAGGCCGCCTTCTTCGTCCAGGGCGCGGGGATGGCCCATGTGATGCCCCCGGTGACGGTCGCGGTGATGCAGGCGCTGCCCCGGGAGAAGGCCGGGGTCGGTTCGGCGATCAGCAACACCTTCCGGCAGGTGGGCGGGGCGCTGGGGGTCGCGATGCTCGGCTCGCTGCTCTCGGCGGCGTACCGGGGCGGCATCGAGTCCACCCTCGCCAGGACGGCGGGTCTGCCGGACGGTGTCAGGGCGGCGGCGGGGGAGTCGATCGAGGCCACCATGGGGGCCGCGGCGAAGCTCGGTCCCGCCGGGAAGCTGCTGGTCGGTCCGGCGAACGAGGCCTTCCTCTTCGCCATGCACCTGACGGCTCTCGCGGCGGCCATGGCGACCGTCGTGGGCGCAGCGGTCGTGGCGATGCACCTGCCCGGACGGGTGAAGCCCGGGCCCGGCGACGCACTGTCCCCGGGGGAACCGGACGGAAGGCCCGCGGCCGGGGCGGTCAGGGGGTGAGCGCCGGGAGCGGAGGCCGTACCGCGGCCCGGGGGCGCCCCCGGAGCGAGGCCGCCCAGCGGGCGATCCGGGAGGCCGTGGTGGGGCTGCTCGAGGACGGCGTTCCGCTCGGCGAGATCTCCATCGAGCGCCTCGCCCGCACGGCCGGGGTCGGCAAGGCCACCATCTACCGCCGCTGGAGCGACAAGGAGGAGCTGTTCGTCGAGGTCCTCCGGGACATCGAGCCGTCGGAGCCCGACCTGCCGGGCACCTCCGCCCGGGACGACCTCGTGACGATGCTGGAGTCGGTACGGGTACGGGGCCTCGCCCACCGCTCGTCGGCGCTGCTGCACAACGTCCTGGCGCAGATGAAGAGCCATCCCAAGCTGTGGGCGGCTTACGTCGCGACCGTGATCGACCCCCGCCGGGTCACGGTCCTGGAGATCCTGCGGCGGGGGATCGCGGGCGGAGAGATCCGCGATGACGTCGATATCGACCTCATCAACGACCTCATCGTCGGCCCCATGCTGGTCAGGGCCGTGATGCGGCCCGACGCCCCGCTGCCGGGGGACTTGGCGGAGCGCATCGTCGGCGCGGTGCTGGACGGCCTGCGCCCGTCCCAGGCGTCCCAGGCGTCCGAGCCGTCCCGACCGCCCCGGCCATCCCGTTCGTCCCGGCTGTCACCGGTGAGCTGAGCGCAATATGCGCGTTCTGTCACAGCCGCAGCCCCGGCGCGCATAACCGGAACCCGCCGCGCCGCCCGGTCGTCCTCGTGACCGTACGACAGCAAGCCCTCCGCCATCCCCTAGGGTCGAGAGCGAGCGCGGACGGCACGGCTTGCAAGGCACGGCAGCAAGGCGCAGTAAGGCAGTGAGGACACGCATGCGGCAGGCATACATCACGGAGTCGGGGCACGACGCGGAGCAGGGTGGACGCTCCGGATCCCGCGTCCGGGCCGCGTTCGGCAGATGGCGCCACGATCCCGGGATCTGGCGCCGGGGCATGGTGCTCGCCGCGTTCTCCGTGCTGGTCGGACTGCTGATGATCTTCCACGCCCAGATCCCGAACCGGGTCGGCAACCTGGGCAGCCTGACCGAGACCTTCCTGCCCTGGTTCGGGCTGCTCGTGCCGGTGCTGCTCGTGCTCGCCCTGCTGCGGCGGTCCGCCACGGCGCTCATCGCCCTGCTGGTGCCCGTGGTGGTCTGGCTGAATCTCTTCGGCGGGCTGGTCACCGACAAGAGCGAGGGCGCCGGTGGTGGCGGGCTCACAGTCGCCACCCACAACGTGAACGCCGACAACTCCGACCCCGAGGGCACCGCCCGCCAGGTGGCCGAGTCCGGGGCCGAGGTCGTCGCCCTGGAGGAGCTGACGGCCGACGCCGTCCCGGCCTACGAGAAGGCGCTGGCGTCCGCGTACCCGCACCACTCGGTGGTGGGCACCGTCGGGCTGTGGAGCAAGTACCCCATGCGCGGGACCGGTGCCGTGGACATCCGGCTCGGCTGGGAGCGCGCGATGCGGTCCACGGTGGCGACCCCGTCCGGCGACGTCGCGGTGTACGTGGCCCATCTGCCGTCCGTACGGGTCAAGATGAACTCCGGATTCACCGCCAGCCAGCGGGACGAGAGCGCCGACGCGCTCGGAGCGGCGATCGCCCGCGACGAGGTGCCCAGGGTGGTGCTGCTCGGTGACCTCAACGGCACGATGAACGACCGCTCGCTGAACGCGGTCACCGCCCAGATGCGCTCCACGCAGGGCGCGGCGGGCGACGGCTTCGGCTTCAGCTGGCCGGCCTCGTTCCCGATGGCGCGGATCGACCAGATCATGGTGAAGGGCGTCGAGCCGGTGTCGTCCTGGACCCTGCCGCGCACCGCCAGCGATCACCTCCCGATCGCCGCGCGCGTCGCGTTCTGACCTCCGTACGCCGGACAGGGCCTGGACGGACAGGGGCTTCCCGCCTTCGCGGGAAGCCCCTGTCCGTTGCATCAGTGCGAGCTGGTCTCCCGCCACCGGTTGGTGATGGGCAGGCGCCGGTCCTTGCCGAAGCCCTTCGCCGAGATCTTGGTGCCCGGCGGGTACTGGCGGCGCTTGTACTCCGCCGTGTCGACCATCCGCAGGGTCCTGGTGACCAGCTCCTCGTCGTAGCCGGCCGCCACGATCGCGTCCTTGCCGCGGTCCCGGTCGACGTACAGCTCCAGGATCCGGTCCAGCACGTCGTAGTCCGGGAGGGAGTCGGTGTCGACCTGCCCGGGGCGCAGCTCGGCGCTCGGCGGCTTGACGATGGAGTTCTCCGGGATCGGCGGGGTCTGGCCGCGCTGTTCGGCCGCTTCGTTCCGCCACTTCGCGAGCCGGAAGACCGTCGTCTTGTAGACGTCCTTGATCGGACCGTAGGCGCCCACCGAGTCCCCGTACAGGGTCGAGTAGCCGACCGCCAGCTCGGACTTGTTGCCCGGAGCGAGGACGATGTGGCCCTCCTGGTTGGACACGGCCATCAGCATCGTGCCGCGCAGCCGCGACTGGAGGTTCTCCTCGGCGAGACCGGTGAGCCCGAGCGAGCCCATGTAGGCGTCGAACATCGGCTCGATCGGTACGGTGCGGAAGTTGAGCCCCGTACGGCGGGCCAGCTCGGCGGCGTCGCCCCTGGAGTGGTCCGACGAGTACCTGGACGGCATGGCGATGCCGTACACGTTCCGCGCGCCGACCGCGTCGCAGGCGATGGCGGCGACGAGAGCGGAGTCGATGCCGCCGGAAAGGCCCACCAGCACCGAGCGGAAACCGTTCTTGGCGACATAGGCGCGCAGGCCCACCACCAGTGCGGAGTAGATCTCCTCCGTGTCGTCGAGCCGGTCGGCGTATCCGCCCGTCAGCTCCGCCTCCCACGGCTCCAGCGGCTCGTCGGAGATCACGACCCGGTCGATGGCCAGCCCGTCGTCCACCGTGCCGGACGGGGCGTCGGCGGACGCGGCCGGGAGGTCCAGGTCCAGCAGCACACTGCCCTCGGCGAACTGCGGGGCACGGGCGATGACCTCGCCGTCCTTGTCGACCACGATCGAGTCGCCGTCGAAGACCAGCTCGTCCTGACCGCCGATCATCGCCAGATACGCGGTGGTGCAGCCGGCCTCCTGGGCGCGCTTGCGCACCAGTTCGAGGCGGGTGTCGTCCTTGTCCAGCTCGTAAGGCGAGGCGTTGATGGACAGGAGGAGCCCGGCCCGGGCGGAACGGGCGGCGGGCACCCGGCCGCCGTCCTGCCAGAGGTCCTCGCAGATGGCGAGGGCCACGTCGATCCCGTGGACCCGGATCACCGGCATCGTGTCGCCCGGCACGAAGTACCGGAACTCGTCGAAGACGCCGTAGTTGGGCAGATGGTGCTTGGCGTACGTCAGCACCACCCGGCCACCGTGCAGCACCGCCCCGGCGTTCTGCGGAGAGCCCGCAGGCTGACCGAACCGGGGCTGGGCCTTCTCGGATCGGTCCAGGTAGCCGACGATCACCGGCAGCTCCCCGAAGCCCTCGTCGGCGAGCCGCGCGGCGAGTGCGTGCAGGGCGGACCGCGACGCCTCGACGAAGGAGGATCGCAGGGCGAGGTCCTCGACGGGGTAACCGGTGAGCACCATCTCGGGGAAGGCGACGAGGTGCGCCCCCTGCTCGGCGGCGTGCCGGGTCCAGTGCACGATCGATTCGGCATTGCCGGCGAGGTCGCCGACGGTCGAGTCGATCTGATTCAGAGCGAGACGTAGTTGAGGCACGGGGACAGTGTAATCGTCTGACTGACGCAATGTCCCGGCCGGGGAGTGTGGGGCGCCCCACTACGGGCGCCCCGGACGGCCCGGGCGACGGGCGACGTCATCTGCCGCGCCGGCTGCGGCGGTCGCGGTAGGCGACCGTCGTCATCATCCCGGACTCCGCGTGGTAGATGTTGTGGCAGTGGAGCATCCACGCCCCCGGATTGTCCGCGTCGAAGTCCAGCACCAGCTTGTGGTGCGGCAGAACCGCGGCCGTGTCCTTGCGGGCACCGTGCGAGAGGACATCCGCCAGCGCGAAGGTGTGCCCGTGCAGATGCACCGGGTGCCACATGTCGGTGACGTTGATGACCACGAGGCGGACCCGCTCGCCGTACTCGATCCGGTGGATCGTGTCGGCATCGTAGGGCCTGTTGTCGAAGGCCCAGTCGTACTTCTCCATACCGCCGGTCAGCTTGAGCTTGATGAGCCGGTCCGGCTTGCCGCGCCGCGGCAGGGCGACGGACTCGTCCGGACGCAGTTTCGCCGACGACTCGAGCACGTTCCTGAACAGCTCGCTGGGCCGGGTGCGAGGCCCGGGCGGCGCCCCGCCGCCGGTGCGCAGCACGGCCATCGCCGAGCCGTGCTTGCCCTCGGCGAGCGCCGTGAGCGGGAAGACCCCGTCCTTCGCGGTGATCAGCACGTCATAGCGCTCGCCCATGCCCATGAGCAGGGCGTCGGTCTTGTAGGGGCGGACGGGGAAGCCGTCGGTGTGGGTGACGGTGAAGCGATGGCCGCCGAGCGCCACCCGGAAGGCGGTCTCGCCGCCCGCGTTGATGATCCGCAGCCGGATCCGGTCCCCGGGCTTGGCCTTGAACTGCGTGGGGAAGTCCGGAGTGCGTCCGTTGATCAGGTAGTAGGGATAGGCGATGTCGCCCGCGTGACCGAGGAGGCTGCTGTGCGCCCCCGTCATCACCCGCCGCGGGCCCTTGGGGCGGCGCCGCCCCGAAGGGTCGTCGTTCTTCGGGTCGTCGTCGGGGCGCGCCCCGCCCGCTCCCGCGCCCACGGGACCGGACGGCTTGGCCGCCCCGGGCCCGGAGCCCGATCCCGACCGGTTGCCGTCACGTGCGCCGCCGCCGTGGTGCCCGTATCCAGGGTCGTGCACCATCTTCTTGCCCTTGCTGAGCTGGAAGAAGACGTCGTCCGGGGTCGAGCCGCCGACGCCGTCGATCCAGTCGTCCAGCATGATGATCCACTCTCGGTCGTACGCGAGCGGCTCCCTCGGGTCGTCCACGATCAGCGGCGCGTACGTGCCGCGGTCGACCTGGACCCCCTGGTGCGGATGGAACCAGTACGTGCCGGGGTGCGGGACCTCGTAGCGGTACGAGAACGACTCGCCGGGTTCGATCGGCGGCTGGGTCACATTGGGCACGCCGTCCATGTCGTTGCGGATGGCGAGGCCGTGCCAGTGCACAGTGGTCGATTCCGGCAGATGGTTCTTGAGGGTGAGTGAGAGGGTGTCGCCCGCGGTGATGCGGACCACCCGTCCCGGCAGCTCGTCGTCGTACGTCCAGGTCTTGAAGGTGCGCCCGCCGCCCAGATCCACCGTGCTCGGCCTGGCCGTGAAGGTGAGCTGGCGGCTGTGCTTGCCGACGTGGTCGCCCTCACGGGTGTCACCCCGCTCGCGGTCGGGTGCCGCGGTACCCCTGGGGCCCGCTCCCTGGTCCGCGCTGTGGCCGCCGCGGTCCGGTCGTCCGGAGTCGCCGGAGCCGGAGTCCGAGCATGCGGCGAGCAGGCCGGATCCCGCGACGCCGAGTCCGGCGCCGAGCATGGCGCGACGAGTGGGGGAGGTCTGACCGGTGTGCTCCATGGGCATGACTGTGTGCACCTCGCTGGGGGTGAAGGCGTGAAAGGGGGTGCGTCTGCCACCGCGTCAGGACTGGACGGGACGGCCGGACGCGCTCATATCGGCAGCGGCGGTGGCCCGTACCCGGCCGTCCGTTGGTTCATCACACGACGCACATTAGCCGGATCGGACAAAAGACCCGAGTAAGGACCGGTCCGACACGACCTAACGTGGGCTGCTATGCCGTCAATGACCGGATCGTTCCCCGCGGCGTCATCCCTCGTGACAGGGTGGCCCGGTGAGCTTCGTACGGATAGGGGGCGTGCCCCACCACGTCGTCGTCGACGGCAGCGGACCGGTCTGTGTGCTGAGCGCCGGACTCGCCATGAGCTGGTTCGACTGGGACCCCGTGGTCCCGCTGCTCGCCCCGTACCGCACCGTCGTCCGCTTCGACCGCCCCGGCCACGGGCTCAGCGGACCCGCGCTCGTGCCACCCACCGCCGCCGGTGAGGCCCACCGCATCGCCGCCGTACTCCACGCACTCGGGCTCGACGGCCCCGCCACCGTCGTCGGGCACTCGATCGCCGGCTTCCACGCCGAGGCCTTCGCCCGCCTCCATCCCGAACGGACGGCCGGTGTGGTGCTGGTGGACTCCAGCATCGAGGAGGATGCCCGGGTGCCCGCGGCGCCGGCCGTCCGTACCGCACTCGCGCGCGGCGCCGGGACCGCGCTCTCCCTGCTGGGCGCGCCTGCCGCGCTGGGCCCGGTCACCCGGCGTCTCGCCGTGCGGCTGTCCCGTGCCGCGGGCGGCGACCCGGCTCCCGCCGCGCTCGTACGCCGCTGCTACGGGACCTCGCGGGTGCTGCAGGGCATCCTGAACGAGAACACCCACTACCGTGCGGTCGCGGCCGAACTCCTCGCCCTGCGTGAGCGTTTCCCGCTGCCGCAGGGGGTTCCCGTGACGGTGCTCGCCGCCTGTGACGGGCGCGGCGGTCCCGGTGGGCGGTTCACCGTGCGCTGGCTGGAGCGGCAGCGCGCACTGGCCCGCGGGCTCGGCGACGCACATTTCGAGGCCGTCGAACCCGCGGGTCATCTGGTGATGCTGGACCGGCCGGACGCGGTGGCGCGGGCGGTGCTGAGGATGGGCCTGCCCCGTCGGGCGTCTCAGGCCCGCGCGTAGATCTGCTCGACCCAGGCGGCGAGCTGGCCCTCCGGCAGATGCTGGGCCAGGTCGGCCTCGCTGATCATTCCGACCAGTCGTTTGTTCTCGATGACCGGCAGCCGGCGGATCCGGTGGTCCTGCATCTCGTGCAGCACCTCGTTCACATCCGCGTCCGCCTCGATCCAACGGGGCGTGCCCTTGGCCATGTCACCGGCGGTCACCCGTGCGGGGTCGTGGCCCATCGCGACACAGCCGATGACGATGTCGCGGTCCGTGAGGATGCCGCAGAGCCGTTCGTCGTTGTCGGCGATGGGGAGTGCGCCCACATTCAGTTCACGCATCAACTGCGCGGCCCGGTCGAGCGTCTCGTGTGCGGGGATCCACTGCGCCCCGGGATGCATGATGTCCTTGGCGGTGGTCATGGGGTGCGTACCTCCTGCCTGCTGAGTGCGGCTTCATACGGCGACCCGAACCCGTTCTCGACCTTACCGCCGACGGCGGCGAGGCGCCCCGTGGACCATGGGACCCCTCGCCGCCGCGGCAGGTCGCCGGTCAGGACCGGGGCGCCGCGCCCCGCTCCTTCAGCATGTCGGCCATCAGATTCAGCTCCGACTGCTGGGCGTCGACCATTCCCTGCGCGAGGGACTTCTCCGGTGCCACCGTGCACAGCCCGGCACAGCCCTGCGCCATGGCGACCCCGCCCTTGTGGTGGTCGGTCATCAGCTGGAGGTAGAGGATCTCCGCCTGCCGGCCCTTGGCCGTGGCGAGCCGGTCCAGCTCGGCCTGGGTGGCCATGCCGGGCATCAGCGAGCCGTCGCCGGTCTCGTGCCCGGCCTGGTCGCCCTCACCTGTGTGACCGTCGTGACCGGCGTGCTCCGACGGCTTCACCGACTTCATCCAGGCCATCGGCCCGATCCCGGACCCGACCTTCGGCAGCCCCCACAGGTCCAGCCAGCCGAGCAGCATTCCGCGCTGGTTGGCCTGGGTGTTGGCGATGTCGTACGCGAGCCTGCGCACGTCCGCGTCCTCAGTGCGGTCGCGGACGATGAAGGACATCTCCACCGCCTGCTGGTGATGGACCGCCATGTCACGGGCGAAGCCCGCGTCCGCCGAGTCCCCGCCCGGGGCGCCGGCGGCCGTCGTGCGCCTGTCCCCGCCGGCCGACGCGACCGTGGCGGCTCCCGCGAACAGCAGAGCCAGGACCACGGCCGTGATCGCCACCCAGTGGGTACGCGTCAGCCGGACGGTCACGAGCTCAGTCCGCCCGTGCAGGCGGCACCCGGCTCAGGGGTCTGGGGGCCCTGGACGTACTTGCTGAAGAAGGCGTCCACCCGGGGGTCGTCCGCGCCGTCGACCGTGACCTGCTTGCCCCAGGCGCTCAGCATGATGGCCCCGGACTGGTCCTGCACCGGACTCATCAGGGAGTACGAGGTCTTGCCGACCTTCTCCTTCAGCTTCTGCACATCGGCGGCCGGGGCCTTGTCGTTGTAGGTGACCCACACCGCCCCGTGCTCGAGCGAGTGCACCGCGTTGACCTCGGGGACCGGCTTGTCGTAGACGTTGCGGTCGCAGTTCATCCAGGCCCGGTCGTGGTTACCGCCGACCGGCGGCTTCATCGGGTACTTCACCGTCGTGGCGACGTGGTCGCGGCCCAGCTTCTTGGCGTCCCAGGACTTCTCGTCCGTGATCGGCGCGCTGGCGGCGGCCTCCGCCTGCTCCTTCTTGTCGGACTCCTTGTTCAGCACATAGATGCCGAAGCCGACGAGTCCGGCGACCACGAGGCCGCTGACACTGATCGTGATGATGCGGCTGCGGCGCTCGCGCGACTGCTCGGCACGGCGCATCTGCTCTATGCGGGCGCGGCGGTCGTTGGTGCTGTTGCTGGCGGCCATGACGTGTCCTTCTCAAAGTGGGGTGGGAAGAGGGTGGTGGCGCGGAGATGCGGCGCGCCCGGAGAGGACTCAGGTCCGCTGCACCTGAAGGACATGGAGATCGGGGGCACGGGGGAGCACCCCGGTGTGCGCCAGCCGGCCGGTGCCGGGGACCGTGGCGGGCACGGGACGGTCCCCGACCTCGTCGGCGGGACCGTCGAGCGGGGGAGCCGTGAGGACGGCGGGGGAGAGATGGCCGAACATGCCGCAGTCGCCGCGGTCGTAAGGACAGTCGGCCTTCGCGTCCGTGCCGGTACCGGCCGTGGTGTGCACGGCGACCGTGATCCCCGGTGGCGGCGTGTGGTCCGTTCGGGCGTCCGCGAGCATCCCGATACAGACGAAGAGCGCGGCGAGGAGCGTCGCCATGGCGCTCCCCAGTGCCATGGGACGCACGATGTGTGCGATGCGATGGTGCCGCGGGCCCCCCATGGGGGCAGATGGTAACGACGATGACGTGCCCAGGGTGATACGGGGTGCGTAATCTGGGCGAAACCCCGGGTCGCGATACTGAAGCCCCTCGCCCCAGCCCTGGCGGTGGTGCACAAGCCGTCTGAACTGCAAGGATGTGGTCATGGACAAGCAGCAGGAATTCGTGCTCCGTACGCTCGAGGAACGCGACATCCGGTTCGTACGGCTGTGGTTCACCGATGTGCTCGGCTTCCTGAAGTCGGTGGCGGTGGCCCCGGCAGAGCTTGAACAGGCATTCGACGAGGGCATCGGCTTCGACGGGTCCGCGATCGAGGGCTTCGCCCGGGTGTACGAGTCCGACATGATCGCCAAGCCGGATCCCGGTACTTTCCAGATCCTGCCCTGGCGCGCGGAGGCCCCCGGCACCGCCCGGATGTTCTGCGACATCCTCATGCCCGACGGCTCACCGTCCTTCGCCGACCCGCGCTACGTCCTCAAGCGGATCCTGGCCAAGACCTCCGACCTGGGGTTCACCTTCTACACCCATCCCGAGATCGAGTTCTTCCTGCTGAAGGACCGGCCGCTGGACGGCACCCGCCCCACCCCCGCCGACAACTCCGGTTACTTCGACCACACCCCGCAGAACGTCGGGATGGACTTCCGCCGCCAGGCCATCACCATGCTCGAATCCATGGGGATCTCCGTGGAGTTCAGCCACCACGAGGGCGCGCCCGGTCAGCAGGAGATCGACCTGCGCTACGCGGACGCGCTGTCCACCGCGGACAACATCATGACGTTCCGCCTGGTGATGAAGCAGGTGGCGCTGGAGCAGGGCGTCCAGGCCACCTTCATGCCGAAGCCCTTCTCCGAGCACCCCGGCTCCGGGATGCACACCCACCTGTCGCTCTTCGAAGGCGACCGCAACGCGTTCTACGAGTCCGGCGCGGAGTACCAGCTCTCCAAGGTGGGCCGTTCCTTCATCGCCGGTCTGCTGCGGCACGCCGCGGAGATCTCCGCGGTCACCAACCAGTGGGTCAACTCCTACAAGCGCATCTGGGGCGGCTCGGCCCGCACCGCGGGCTCGGGCGGTGAGGCCCCCTCGTACATCTGCTGGGGCCACAACAACCGCTCCGCCCTGATCCGCGTCCCCATGTACAAGCCCGGCAAGACCGGTTCCTCCCGCATCGAGGTCCGCTCCCTCGACTCCGGCGCCAACCCCTACCTCGCCTACGCGCTCCTGCTCGCGGCCGGCCTCAAGGGCATCGAGGAGGGCTACGAGCTCCCCGCGGGCGCCGACGACGACGTCTGGGCGCTGTCGGACGCGGAGCGCCGGGCGATGGGGATCGAGCCGCTGCCGCAGAACCTGGGCGAGGCGATCGCACTGATGGAGCGCAGCGAGCTGGTGGCGGAGACGCTGGGCGAGCACGTCTTCGACTTCTTCCTGCGGAACAAGAAGCAGGAGTGGGAGGAGTACCGCTCCGAGGTCACCGCGTTCGAGCTCCGCAAGAACCTGCCGGTCCTGTAGCCGCTTCCGCGGTGTGCCTTGGCCGGACCGGAAGTCCCGGCCGGTCCGGGTCCCCCCGACAAGGTCACCGGTCAGGGGGATCCTGAGAGCGGACACCCCGGCCCGCCGTGCGGGGTGTGGCACACCGCGGACCCGCGCGGTCCGACCCGCGAGGCTCCACGAGGTGCGGCACACCGGGAACCTGCCTGCGCAGGGGGCTACGCTCGGGGGCGGGCTTGATCGGACGGAGGCGGCGGGATGACGGTGCCGGGGCGCAGGAGCAGCACGTTCACCCGCTTGCTGCGGCACGGATTCACCCACCCCGCGGCCGCCGAGAGGTTCCTGGAGCTGCCGGAGATGGCGCCGGTGCGCGCCGACTCCGTGCTGCTCGACGCCCTAGGTGTCACCGCCGACCCCGATCTCGCGCTGCTCGGGCTGGTGCGGCTGGTGGAGGCGCAGAAGACGGCGGACGGCGAGCCTGACGAGCGGCAGGTGCTGCTGGACACCCTGATCTCCGCGAAACCCCTGCGGGACCGCCTCCTCGGGGTGCTGGGCGCTTCGGAGGCGCTCGGGGACCACCTGGCCCGGCACCCTCAGGACTGGCACGCGCTGGAAACGTATGAGGCGGCGGATCTGCACCCCGGTGTGGCGGAGTTCGAGCACGGGCTCGCCGAGGCCACCGACCCGGTGTCGCTGCGGGTCGCGTACCGGCGCTGTCTGCTGTCGATAGCGGCCCGCGACGTGTGCGGGACCACGGATGTCGCCCAGACCGCCGCCGAGCTCGCCGATCTGGCCACCGCGACCCTGCGCGCGGCGCTGGCGATCGCCCGCGCCGCCGCGCCCGAGGACGCTGCGATGTGCCGGCTCGCGGTGATCGCGATGGGCAAGTGCGGCGGCCATGAGCTGAACTACGTCTCCGACGTCGACGTGATCTTCGTCGGGGAACCGGCCGAAGGTGCCGACGAGGCGGCGGCGATCAAGGCCGCGACGCGGCTTGCCTCGCACCTCATGCGGATCTGCTCGGAGACCACCGTCGAGGGCGCCATCTGGCCCGTGGACGCCAATCTGCGCCCGGAGGGCCGCAACGGCCCGCTGGTGCGCACGCTCTCCAGCCATCTCGCGTACTACCAGCGCTGGGCGAAGACCTGGGAGTTCCAGGCCCTGCTCAAGGCACGGCCGGTGGCAGGTGACCTCGAGCTGGGCGCCGACTACATGGAGGCCGTGTCGCCGCTCGTCTGGCAGGCCGCCGAGCGCGAGAACTTCGTGTCCGACGTGCAGAGCATGCGCCGCCGGGTCGTCGACAACATCCCCGCCGCCCAGATAGACCGGGAGCTGAAGCTGGGGCCCGGGGGCCTGCGGGACGTCGAGTTCGCCGTCCAGCTGCTCCAGCTCGTGCACGGCCGCAGTGATGCCTCGCTGCGTGGTGGCAGCACCCTCGGCGCGCTGGACGCCCTCGCGTCGGGCGGGTACGTGGGGCGCGCCGACGCCGCCCAGCTCGGCGAGGCGTACCGCTTCCTGCGGGCCATGGAGCACCGTATCCAGCTGTACCGGCTGCGCCGTACGCATCTCGTGCCGGAGGACGAGGGCGACCAGCGCAGGCTGGGGCGTTCGCTGGGGCTGCGCGCCGATCCGGTCGTCGAGCTCAACAAGGAGTGGCGGCGCCATGCGTCGGTGGTGCGGCGGCTGCACGAGAAGCTCTTCTACCGCCCGCTGCTCGACGCGGTGGCCCAGCTCGCGCCCGGCGAGACCCGGCTCAGCACCGCCGCTGCCCGGCAGCGCCTCGAGGCGCTCGGCTACGCCGACCCGGCCGCCGCGCTGCGTCATCTGGAGGCGCTGACCTCGGGCATGACCCGTAAGGCGGCGATCCAGCGGACCCTGCTGCCGGTGCTGCTGGGCTGGTTCGCGGACTCGGCCGATCCGGACGCGGGGCTGCTGGGCTTCCGCCAGGTGTCCGACGCGCTCGGTAAGACCCCCTGGTACCTGCGGCTGCTGCGGGATGAGGGTGCTGCGGCTGAGAACCTCGCCAGGGTGCTGTCGGCGGGCCGGCTGGCGCCCGATCTGCTGCTGCGGGCCCCGGAGGCGGTGGCGCTGCTCGGGGACCCCGAAGGGCTGAGGTCACGTGACCGCGACCATCTGGAGCAGGAGGTGCTGGCCGCGGTGGGCCGGGCGGACGGCGCCGAGGCGGCGGTCGCGGCGGCCCGCGGGGTGCGGCGACGCGAGCTGTTCCGTACCACCGCCGCCGACCTGATCGGCTCGTACGGGACGGAGGACAATCCGGCCGAGCAGGACCCGGGCGCACTGGTCGACCGGGTGGGCAGCGCGGTCACCGACCTCAACGCGGCGACGATCGCGGGCGCCTTGCGCGCCGTCGTACGCGCGCAGTGGGGCGACACCCTGCCCACCCGCTTCGCGGTGATCGGCATGGGCCGCTTCGGCGGGCAAGAACTGGGCTACGGCTCCGACGCGGACGTGCTATTCGTGCACGAGCCGCGCGAGGGCGTGGAGGAGCCGGAGGCGGCCAGGGCCGCCAACGCCGTCGTCGCCGAGATGCGCCGGCTGCTCCAGGTCCCCACGTCGGACCCGCCGCTGCTGATCGACGCCGATCTGCGCCCGGAAGGCAAGAACGGGCCCCTGGTGCGCACCCTCGCCTCGTACGCCGCGTATTACCGGCGCTGGTCCCTGGTGTGGGAGAGCCAGGCCCTGCTGAGGGCGGTGCCGATGGCGGGCGACGCGGAGCTGGGCGCGCGGTTCATCGAGCTGATCGACCCGCTGCGCTATCCGATGGAGGGCCTCGGTGACGACGCCGTCCGTGAGATCCGCAGGCTCAAGGCCCGGATGGAGAACGAACGCCTGCCGCGCGGCGCCGACCCCGCCCTGCACACCAAACTGGGCCGCGGCGGCCTCAGCGACGTCGAGTGGACCGTGCAGCTCCTCCAGATGCGCCACGCCTGGTCCGAACCCGGCCTGCGCACCCCCCGCACCCGCGAGGCCCTCGCCGCAGCGCACGCCGCCGGCCTGCTGTCCACGGAGTACGCCCAGATCCTCGACGAAGCCTGGGTGCTCGCCACCCGGGTACGCAACGGCGTCATGCTGGTACGCGGCAGGCCCGGCGACACCTTCCCGTCCGACGGACGCGAACTGGCCGCGGTGGGACGGTATCTGGGCTACGGCCCGGGGCACGTGGGCGAGATGCTCGACGACTACCGCAGGGCCACGCGACGGGCCAGGGCGGTGGTGGAGGAGCTGTTCTACGGCGCCTGATCCCCGTACGGGCGGCGTGTGGCCCCGGACCGGCCCCGGGCGCCGCCCGCTCGCGTGGTTCCCCCGTCCCTTCGGGTGCTGCCCCGCCGTCGGCTCAGCGCTGTGCCGGGCTCAGCTCGGGCTTGGGGATGACCGGCTCCAGGCGTTCGTGTCGCGCGACCTGCTTCGGTAGCCGGTGCGGCAGGGCTCCGTGCCAGCCGTGGCTCACTCCGTAGCCGAAGGCCAGACAGAGCATGCCGCCGACCGCGTCCAGCCAGAAGTGGTTGGCGGTGGCGACGATCACGACGAGGGTGAGGGTCGGGTACAGCAGGCCCAGGATCCTTGCCCATGGCGCCGACGCCAGCGCGAAGATGATCAGTCCGCACCACAGCGACCAGCCGATGTGCATCGACGGCATGGCCGCGTACTGGTTCGACATGTGCTTCAGATTTCCGGAGGCCATCGAGCCCCAGGTGTGGTGCACCAGCACCGTGTCGACGAAGTCCTGGCCGTTCATCAACCGGGGCGGGGCGAGAGGGTAGAGGTAGTACCCGACGAGCGCGACGCCGGTGGTGGCGAAGAGCACGAGCCGGGCGGAGGCATAGCGGCCGGGGTGCCAGCGGTAGAGCCAGACGAGGACTCCGATGGTGACCAGGAAATGCAGGGTGGCGTAGTAGTAGTTCATGGTCACGATCAGCCAAGTCACCGAGTTCACGGCGTGGTTGATCGTCTGCTCGACCGCTATGCCAAGGGTCTTCTCGGTTTCCCAGATCCAGTCGGCGTTCTGCAGGGCCTGCGCCTTCTGCTCGGGCACCGCGTTGCGGACCAGGGAGTAGGTCCAGTAGCTGACCGCGATGAGCAGGATCTCGAACCAGATCCGGGGCCGCCGCGGAGCCCGCACACGGCGCCAGCGTCCGCGCCCGCGACCCGGGCCTCGGTCAGGTTCATGATCGCTATCCGGAGCCGGAGATTCCGCGGTCACCATGGGTGACGAGGTGGCCGCCAGCCCTTCAAGAGTTTCTACGGTCGCTTCACCCATAGGGGCAGAGTTTGCCAGATGGCCGGGCGGGCTTCGATCATCCCCCGGTCGGGGATCGAACGGGCCCCGTACGCCTTAAGGACCAGCCGCGCTTCCGGGTCCGGAAGCGGTCGATCCCCTTACCACCAGCTCCGGCATGAAGACGAACTCGCTGTGCGGGGCCGGGGTCCCGCCGACCTCCTCCAGCAGGGTGCGCACGGCCGCCTGGCCCATGGCCGGGACCGGCTTGCGGATCGTGGTCAGGGGTGGATCGGTGAAGGCGATCAACGGGGAGTCGTCGAAGCCGACCACCGAGATGTCACGCGGCACTTCGAGCCCGCGCTGCCGCGCTGCCCGGATCGCCCCCAGTGCCATCATGTCGCTGGCGCACACCACCGCCGTGCAGCCCCGGTCCATCAGCGCGGACGCCGCGGCCTGCCCGCCCTCCAGGGTGTAGAGGGAGTGCTGGATCAGCTCGGACTCGATCTCCTCGTCGGTCAGTCCCAGTTGCTCGCGGACCGCCTTGACGAACCCCTCTATCTTCCGCAGCACCGGGACGAACCGCTTGGGCCCGAGTGCCAGCCCGATCCGGGTGTGCCCGAGCGCGACGAGATGGGTCACCGCGAGCCGCATCGCCGCCCGGTCGTCGGGGGAGATGAACGGCGCGTGCACCCCAGGGGCGAACCCGTCCACGAGGACGAACGGCACCCCTTGGGCGCGCAACTTCTCATAGCGGGACATGTCGGCACTGGTGTCGGCGTGCAGCCCGGAGACGAAAATGATGCCCGAGACGCCCCGGTCCACCAGCATTTCGGTGAGTTCGTCCTCCGTGGAGCCGCCCGGGGTCTGGGTGGCCAGCACGGGGGTGTAGCCCTGCCGGGTCAGCGCCTGGCCGATGACCTGGGCCAGGGCCGGGAATATCGGGTTCTCCAGCTCCGGGGTGATCAGCCCGACCAGTCCGGCGCTTCGCCTGCGCAGCCGTACAGGGCGCTCGTAGCCGAGCACATCGAGTGCGGCGAGCACCGATTCGCGGGTGGCCGCGGCCACGCCCGGCTTGCCGTTGAGCACGCGGCTGACCGTGGCCTCGCTGACCCCCGCCTGGGCTGCGATATCGGCAAGCCGTGCGGTCATGGGATTGGACTGTACCGGTCGCATGTCAGATTGCCCACCAGGTGCTGGAGTCGGCGGGAAGGCGGACCGTCCCGTCGCCGAAACCGGGTGCCCCCGACGACAGCAGCACCGTCCCCGGCACGGGCAGCTCCACCTCCGTGCCGGTGGTGTTGGTGGTGCAGAGGAAGCCGTCGCGGGCCAGGGCGAGCACGCCTTCGGGCGCGTCCAGCCAGGTCACCGCGTCACCCGCGCCAAGGCCGGGGTGCTCACGGCGCACCGCGAGCGCCGCCCTGTACAGCTCCAGCGTCGAGCCTGGCACTCCGGTCTGCGCTTCCACACTCAGCTCACCCCACGAATCCGGCTGCGGGAGCCAGCTGCCAGCGCTGCCGAAGCCGTGCGACGAGCCCGAGCGCGTCCACGGGATCGGCACCCGGCAACCGTCACGGAATCCGTCCTGGCCCTCGGCCCGGAAGAACGACGGGTCCTGGCGCACCTCGTCCGGCAGGTCGGTGACTTCGGGCAGCCCCAGTTCCTCGCCCTGATAGATGTACGCCGAACCCGGCAGCGCCAGCATCAGCAGCGCCGCCGCGCGTGCCCGCCGCAGGCCGGCGGGGCCGTCGCCGTAGCGGGTCGGGTGGCGCACCACGTCATGGTTGGACAGCACCCAGGTGGTCGGGGCGCCGACCGAGGCCGTCGCCGCGAGCGAGGCGTCGATGACCTCGCGCATCCGGTCCGGGTCCCAGGGACAGCGCAGGAACTGGAAGTTGAAGGCCTGGTGCATCTCGTCCGGGCGGACGTACAGGGCGAGCCGCTCCGCAGTCGGGGC
Source organism: Streptomyces sp. NPDC059828 (assembly GCF_042731955.1). Classification (NCBI taxonomy): domain Bacteria; kingdom Bacillati; phylum Actinomycetota; class Actinomycetes; order Kitasatosporales; family Streptomycetaceae; genus Streptomyces; species Streptomyces sp. NPDC059828. The sequence goes on from NZ_JBHWIW010000005.1 coordinate 45,635, forward strand.
CCAGGCCTCGGCGACACCGATGCGCTCGCCCTCGTACCCGTCCAGGAGCCGGCGCCAGGAGCGGTGGATCTCGTGTACCCCGTCCTGGTCGAAGAACGGCAGCACCTGCGCGCCGATCATCTTGGCCTGCTCGCGCAGCCCGATGTCGGGCATGCCGTCCGCCTTGACCATCCCGTGGGCCACATCGATACGGAACCCGTCGACACCCAGGTCCAGCCAGAAGCGGAGCACCGAGGCGAACTCCTCGGACACCGCGGGGTGTTCCCAGTTGAGGTCGGGCTGCTCGGGCGCGAAGAGGTGCAGGTACCACTCTCCCCCAGCCTCCGGCTGGGAGGTGCCCCCATCGCCGTCCGGCACCGCGGCCCGGGTCCAGGCCGGCCCGCCGAACACGGACTCCCAGTCGTTGGGCGGCAGCTCGCCGTTGGCGCCCTTCCCGGGGCGGAAGTGGTAGTACGCCCGCTCGGGACCGCCCGCGAGCGCCGCGAGGAACCAGGGGTGCTGGTCGGAGGTGTGGTTGGGCACGATGTCGACGATCACCCGCAGACCGAGCCGGTGCGCCTCGCGCACCAGGTCGTCCGCGTCGGACAGCTTGCCGAAGAGGGGGTCGACGGCCCGGTAGTCGGCCACGTCGTACCCGCCGTCCGCTTGCGGGGACGCGTAGAACGGGGTGATCCAGACCGCGTCCACGCCGAGCCCGGCGAGATGGGGAAGCCGCTCCCGGATGCCCCGCAGGTCACCGATGCCGTCGCCGTCGCTGTCGGCGAAGGAGCGTACGTACACCTGGTAGATCACGGCGTCACGCCACCAGTCACCCCGCTGCCGGGGGAGGTGCTCCGGGGCGGTGGTGCTGAGCTCCTGGGTCATGGACGGTCCCTTCGGGTCTTTCGGGTGCTGCCGATGCCTGCGGACACGTAAATCGGGAGGAACGGTTCAACGTCGACCTCCCTCGAAGGTAACAGCGCTGCAATCTCTTGCGGAAGCAGTTGCTGAGGCCAACGGAACGGGTGTCAGTCAGTACAGACTGCGATCGGACGAGGCCGGAGGGTGTGAATCACCGGGCTGGCAAGCTCCCGGACGGCAACCTTGAGGACACGCGGATGTAACGATCCCCGCCTCTTGCGGAAATCTCTCGCAAGCTCTTTCGGTCTTCTTTCAACCTTGTTACGTTCCTCCACGAATCGGCGCCGTGATGGTGCGGCCCCATCGAAGGAGTTCACATGCGACGTGGCATAGCGGCCACCGCTCTGGTCGCGAGCCTGGCGCTCTCGGCGACCGCGTGCGGCGGCGACGACAGTGAGGGCGCGAAGAACAGCTCGGGCGGCAAGCTGTCGGGTACGGTCACCTGGTGGGACACGTCGACCGTCGGCAGCGAGGACAAGGTCTTCAAGAAGCTGGCCGAGGGTTTCACCAAGCAGCACCCCGACGTCAAGATCAAGTATGTGAATGTGCCCTTCGGCGAGGCGCAGAACAAGTTCAAGAACGCCGCGCAGTCCGGCTCCGGCGCCCCCGACGTCATCCGCTCCGAGGTCGCCTGGACCCCCGAGTTCGCCGACCTCGGCTACCTCGCCCCGCTCGACGGCACCGCCGCGCTGAAGGACGACAAGGACTTCCTGGAGCAGGCCGCCGCCTCGACGAAGTACAACGACAAGACTTACGCCGTCCCGCAGGTCATCGACACCATGGGCGTCTTCTACAACAAGAAGATCTTCAAGGACGCCGGTGTCGAGGTCCCCGCCACCATCGCCGAGCTGAAGACCGCCGCCAAGACCATCAAGTCCAAGACCGGCAAGACCGCCCTGTACCTGCGCGGTGATGACGCCTACTGGTTCCTCTCCTTCCTCTACGGCGAGGGCGGCGACCTGGTCGACGCCGAGAAGAAGCAGATCACGGTGGACAACCCGGCCGGCGTCAAGGCCCTGAAGGTCGTCAAGGACCTGGTCGACTCCGGTGTGGCCAAGACCGACGCCACCGACGGGTGGAACAACATGCAGTCGGCCTTCAAGGACGGCAAGGTCGCCATGATGATCAACGGCCCCTGGGCCGTCGCCGACACCTACGCCGGCAAGGAGTTCAAGGACAAGGCGAACCTGGGCGTCGCCCCCGTGCCTGCCGGCTCCGCAGGCCAGGGTGCCCCGCAGGGCGGCCACAACCTCGCCGTCTACGCGGGATCCAAGAACCTCGAGGCCTCCTACGCCTTCGTCGAGTACATGACCTCCGTCAAGGCCCAGACCCAGGTCGCCGAGGAGCTCAACCTGCTCCCGACCCGCACCTCCGTCTACTCCAACCCGAAGGTCGCGGCCAACGAGATCGTCGGCTTCTTCAAGCCGGCCGTCGACAAGGCCGTCGAGCGCCCCTGGATCCCCGAGGGCGGCAGCCTCTTCGCCCCGCTCGTGACCGAGTACACCAAGGTCCTCACCGGCCAGACCACCCCCGACAAGGGAGCCTCGACGGCGGGCGACGCCTACCGCAAGCTCCTCAAGGACTGGAAGTAAGGGAAGAGACCGACTGATGGCTGTCCACACCAGCGGCCAGTCGGTGGCGAAGGCCGCGGAGCCCAACAGGGCCCGCGGCCGTCGCCGCGACTCCGCAGCGGCGCCCGGCAAGCTCCGCCGCGCCCTCTCCACGCACTGGTACGCCTGGACCATGGTCGCCCCCGTGGTGATCGTGATCGGGGTGATCATCGGCTATCCGCTCGTCCGCGGGATCTATCTGTCGCTGACCAACGCCAACGAGCGGAACGTCGAGCGGTCGATCGGGGTCAACCACCTCCCGGCGACATACGAATTCGTCGGCCTCGACAACTACGCCGACGCGCTCACCGGCGACCAGTTCCTCGACACCCTCGGGTGGACGCTGGTGTGGACGGTCTCCTGCGTGGCCGTCACCTTCGGCCTGGGCCTCGCCCTCGCCAACGTCCTCAACCGCCGGATCGCCGGCCGGTCGTTCTACCGGATGATGCTGATCCTGCCCTGGGCCGTGCCCGGCTTCGTCTCCGTCTTCGCCTGGCGCTTCCTCTACAACGAGGACAACGGCCTGCTCAACAAGATCCTCGCGGGCGGCGGCATCGACGCGGTGCCGTGGCTGAACGACCCGACGATGGCCAAGGTGGCCGTGATCGCCGTCAACGTCTGGCTTGGTGTCCCGTTCATGATGGTCGCCCTGCTCGGCGGGCTCCAGTCCATCCCCGGCGAGCTCTACGAGGCCGCCGAGATGGACGGCGCCAACGCCTGGCAGCGCTTCCGCCACATCACCATGCCCGGTCTGCGCTCGGTGTCCACCACCGTGATCCTGCTGAGCACCATCTGGACCTTCAACATGTTCCCGGTGATCTTCCTGCTGACCCGGGGCGGTCCCGGTGAGGCCACCCAGATCCTGGTGACCCAGGCCTACAAGTTCTCGTTCGAGATCAGTCCGCGCGACTTCGCACAGTCCTCCACCTGGGGCGTGCTGATCCTCGTCCTCCTGATGCTCTTCGCCGCGGTCTACCGGCGAGTCCTCCGCAAGCAGGGAGAAACCTGGTGACCACGACGACCAATGTCCCGGCGAAAGCCCCGGTCGGAGCGGTGAAGTCCCCGGTGCGTGGCCGGCGCCGCTCGCCGGTCGCCTCACTCGGACTGCATCTGACGCTCGTGGTGGCGTCCGTGATCGCCGTCTTCCCGGTGCTGTGGGTGTTCCTGACCTCCCTCAAGCCCGCGGAGTACGCGACCACCACCGACTTCGTCAAAGAGACGACGTTCGAGAACTACGCCAAGCTGATCGACGACACCGAGTTCCTCACCTGGTTCGGCAACTCGCTGCTGGTCGCCGGTCTCACCACGGTGCTCGGCGTGTTCGTGGCCGCCACCACCGGCTACGCCGTCAGCCGCTTCCGCTTCCCCGGCAAGCGCGGTCTGATGTGGACCCTGCTGATCACCCAGATGTTCCCGGTCGCGGTGCTGATCGTGCCGATCTACAACATCATGGCGGCGCTGGGGCTGCTCAACGAGCCGGCCGGCCTGGTGATCACCTACCTCACCATCGCCGTGCCGTTCTGCGCCTGGATGATGAAGGGCTTCTTCGACACCATCCCGCGCGAGATCGACGAGTCGGGCCAGGTCGACGGGCTCACCCCGTTCGGCACGTTCTGGCGGCTGATCCTGCCGCTGGCCAAGCCCGGAATCGCCGTGACGGCGTTCTACTCCTTCATCACCGCCTGGGGCGAGGTGGCCTACGCCTCCGCGTTCATGGTCGGCGACGAGAACCTCACCCTGGCCGGCGGGCTCCAGAAGTTCGTCAACCAGTACGGCGCCCAGTGGGGCCCGATGACCGCGGCGTCCGTGCTCATCGCGATCCCCGCCGCGGTCGTGTTCCTCTTCGCCCAGCGGCATCTGGTGACCGGTGTATCGGCCGGCGCCGTCAAGGGCTGAGCCCGCCGCTCGCCTCAGGTCCCCCCACACCTTCCGCATCCGATCACATCCAGGGATGAAATGACCCAGCACCTCGCCGCCCCCGCCCACCACCCGACCAGTGGCACGCACATCGGCTGGTGGCGGGACGCGGTGATCTACCAGGTCTATCCGCGCAGCTTCGCCGACGGCAACGGCGACGGCATGGGCGATCTCGCGGGCATACGCGACCGGCTCCCGTACCTCAAGGAGCTCGGCATCGACGCGGTCTGGCTCAGCCCCTTCTACGCATCCCCGCAGGCCGACGCCGGTTACGACGTCGCCGACTACCGGGCCATCGACCCGGTGTTCGGCAACCTGCACGACGCCGACGCGCTGATCCGCGCCGCTCACGAACTCGGTCTGCGGGTCATCGTGGACCTTGTGCCCAACCATTGCTCGGACCAGCACGACTGGTTCCGTCAGGCGCTGCGCGAGGGCCCCGGATCCCGGCTGCGTGAGCGCTTCCACTTCCGCCCGGGCAGGGGCGCCAACGGCGAGCTGCCGCCCAACGACTGGGAGTCCATCTTCGGCGGGCCGGCCTGGACCCGGGTCGCGGTGCCGGACGGCGATGGGGGCACCTCCCAGCCGGAGGCTGGGGGAGAGTGGTACCTGCATCTCTTCGCGCCCGAGCAGCCCGACTTCAACTGGGAACACCCCGCAGTCCAGGACGAGTTCCGCTCGATCCTGCGCTTCTGGCTCGACCTGGGCGCCGACGGCTTCCGCGTCGACGTCGCCCACGGCCTGGTCAAGGCCCCGGGCCTGCCCGACATCGGGGGCAGCGAACAGCTCAAGCTGCTCGGCAACGACGTCATGCCGTTCTTCGACCAGGACGGCGTGCACGAGATCTACCGCTCCTGGCGGCGGATCCTCGACGAGTACGAGGGCCAGCGCGTCCTCGTCGCCGAGGCCTGGACCCCGACGGTCGAGCGCACCGCGCTCTACGTCCGCCCGGACGAGATGCACCAGGCCTTCAACTTCCAGTACCTGACCACGAACTGGGACGCGCAGGAGCTGCGCGGGGTCATCGACGGCTCGCTGGCCGCGATGCGCCCCGTCGGCGCCCCCACCACCTGGGTGCTGTCCAACCACGATGTCACCCGGCACGCCACACGCTTCGCCAACCCGCCCGGTCTCGGCACCCAGCTGCGCGACCAGGGGGACCGTGAGCTCGGTCTGCGGCGGGCGCGTGCGGCGACACTGCTGATGCTGGCGCTGCCGGGTTCGGCGTACATCTACCAGGGCGAGGAACTGGGACTTCCGGACGTCACCGACCTGCCGGACGAGGTGCGCCAGGACCCGTCGTTCTTCCGGGCCGAGGGCCAGGACGGATTCCGTGACGGTTGCCGGGTGCCGATCCCGTGGACGCGCTCGGGTTCGTCGTACGGTTTCGGCAGCGGTGGCAGCTGGCTCCCGCAGCCGGATTCGTGGGGTGAGCTGAGTGTGGAGGCGCAGACGGGTGTGCCCGGTTCGACGCTGGAGCTGTACAGGGCGGCGCTCGCGGTGCGCCGTGAGCACCCCGGCCTTGGCGCGGGTGACGCGGTGACCTGGCTGGACGCGCCCGAAGGCGTGCTCGCCCTGGCCCGCGAGGGCTTCCTCTGCACCACCAACACCACGGGTGCGGACGTGGAACTGCCAGTCCCCGGAGCCCTGCTGCTGGCCAGCGGTCCGGTGGCGTTCGGCGAGGGCGCCGGCGGCGGAACGGCCGTGCTGCCCGCCGACAGCACGGCGTGGTGGACGGTGTGACCGTCCCCCGGCAGAGGAGCGGCGGCATGGGGGTGGCCGCTCCTCGGCTCGCCGACATCGCGGCGCAGTCGGGGGTCAGCGAGGCCACGGTCAGCCGTGTGCTCAACGCCAAGCCGGGCGTATCGGCGGCCACCAGGACGCGGGTGCTCGCCGCGCTGGACGTACTCGGCTACGAGCGGCCCGTAAGGCTGCGCAGGCGCAGTGACGGGCTGGTGGGGCTGGTGGTGCCGGAGCTCACCAACCCGGTGTTCCCGGCGTTCGCGCAGGTCGTCGAGCAGGCGCTGAGCGGCTACGGGTACACCCCGCTGCTGTGCGCCAAACAGCCCGGCGGGGCCACGGAGGACGAGCTGGTGGAGCAGCTCGAGGAGAGCGGTGCCGACGGCATCGTCTTTCTGTCCGGGCTCCATGCCGACACCTCGGCCGACCCCGCGCGCTATGCCGAACTCGCCGCCCGCAAGGTCCCGTTCGTCCTCATCAACGGCTACAACGAGCAGATCTCGGCCCCCTTCGTCTCGACGGACGACCACATGGCCGCCGCCATGGCCGTGCGCCATCTGGCCGAACTGGGCCACGACCGGATCGGCCTGGCGGTCGGCCCGGTCCGCTATGTGCCGTCCCGCCGCAAGACGGAGGGTTTCCTCGCGACGGCGGGACCGGGCGCCGAACGGTACGTCCGCCACACCCTGTTCAGTGTCGAGGGCGGCCACGCCGCGGCGGCCGAGCTGATCGAGGCCGGCTGCACCGGCATCGTCTGCGGCAGCGACATGATGGCCCTCGGTGCGATCCGCGCCGCCCGCGAGCGGGGCCTCGACGTACCGGGCCAGGTGTCGGTGGTCGGCTACGACGACTCCCCGCTGATCGCCTTCACGGACCCGCCGCTGACCACCGTGCGCCAGCCCGTCCACGCGATGGCGTCGACGGCGGTGGGCGCGCTGCTGGAGGAGATCCGCGGCAATCCCGTGCCGACCACGGAGTATCTGTTCCAGCCGGAGCTGGTGGTACGGGGGTCGACGGCGCGTCCATCGCGCTGAGGCGCCGACCGCCACGACGGTCACGACGTCACGACGGTCACGACGACAAGGTCCCGACGACGACCTGGGCCCGAGGTGCATGGCGGGCACCGCCGGCGGGAGCGGCACTGCACCGGCCGCGACCGGACGCCGGGGAACCCGGTCGGCTGATGAAGACGGCAAGGAGCGGCGCCATGCCGCTCCTTGCCGTCGTGCGCATCGCGGGCACGACGAACGGACGCAGACCCCCGGGTGCTACGTGCCTCTCGTGCAATTTCTTGCGGACTCATGTCTTCCATGAGTCCTGCAGATGTCGAAACTGTTGACCGTTGGACCCGCTGGGCCTACGGTCACCTGCACAGAGGGTCTTGCAATCTTGCAGCAAGAACATTCAATCCCCATCTCCACCCGGGCCCTCCGCACCGACCTCTCCCCACTCCCTTCCTGAGCCGCAGGAGGAACCACATGGCCAGCAGGTCCCTGGCCGCCGCCCTCGCTTTTGTGGCGGGTGCGGCGACAGTGGTGCTCGCGCCACCGGGAGCCGCACAGGCGGCCCCGCCAGGCAGCAAGGATGTCACCGCCGTCCTCTTCGAATGGCGCTTCGATTCAGTCGCCCGTGCGTGCAGCGACACGCTCGGGCCCGCCGGTTACGGATACGTCCAGGTCTCCCCGCCCCAGGAGCACATACAGGGCGGGCAGTGGTGGACGTCCTACCAGCCCGTCAGCTACCGGATCGCGGGGCGGCTCGGTGACCGCGCCTCGTTCTCCGCGATGGTCGACGCCTGCCACGCGGCGGGCGTGAAGGTCGTCGCCGACACCGTCATCAACCACTTGGCCGCCGGCAGCGGTACCGGCACGGGCGGTTCGTCGTACACGAAGTACGGCTACCCCGGTCTGTACTCGTCCCGGGACATGGACGACTGCACCGCGCAGATCACCAACTACCAGGACCGCGCCAACGTCCAGAACTGCGAGCTGGTCCAGCTCGCCGATCTCGACACCGGTGAGGAGTACGTCCGCACCAGGATCGCGGGCTATCTGGACGACCTGCTGTCGCTGGGCGTCGACGGCTTCCGGATCGACGCCGCCAAGCACATGCCGGCCGCCGACCTCGCCGCCATCAAGGCCAAGCTCCGCAACCCCGACGTGTACTGGAAGCAGGAGGCCATTTACGGAGCCGGTGAGGCGGTCTCGCCCAGCGAGTACCTCGGCAACGGCGACGTGCAGGAGTTCCGCTATGCCCGCGACCTCAAGCGGGTCTTCACCAGCGAGAACCTCGCCCACCTCAGGAACTTCGGCGAAGGCTGGGGCTATATGGCGAGCGGCCGGTCCGCCGTCTTCGTGGACAACCACGACACCGAGCGCGGCGGTGACACCCTCAGCTACAAGGACGGCGCCGGCTACACGCTCGCCAACGTCTTCATGCTGGCGTGGCCCTACGGGGCACCGGATGTCCACTCCGGCTACGTGTGGTCCGACCGGGACGCCGGACCGCCGAACGGCGGCAGGGTGAACGCCTGCTACAGCGACGGCTGGAAGTGCCAGCACGCCTGGCGCGAGATCTCCTCGATGGTCGCCTTCAGGAACGTGGCCCACGGTCAGGGTGTCACGAACTGGTGGGACAACGGAGGGGACGCGATCGCCTTCGGGCGCGGCGACAAGGCCTTCGTGGCCATCAACCACGAGTCGTCCCCGCTGACCCGGACCTTCCAGACCTCGCTTCCCGCGGGCGCCTACTGCGACGTCCAGTCCGGTACGGGCGTCACGGTCAACTCCTCGGGGCAGTTCACCCGCACCCTGGGCGCCGACACGGCCGTCGCGCTGCACGTGGGCGCACGGAACTGTGGTTCGGCGAGCATCGCGGGAGCCTCGTTCGGCGTCAGCGCCACGACCGTGCTCGGCCAGAACATCCATGTCACCGGCGACCACGCGGCTCTCGGCAACTGGAACACCGGTGCCGCGTTGAAGCTGGACCCGGCGAGCTACCCGGTGTGGAAGCTCGACGTCGGTCTGCCCGCCGGTACGGCCTTCGCGTACAAGTACATCCGCAAGGACGCCACCGGCACCGTCGTGTGGGAGAGCGGCGCCAACCGCACGGCGACCGTGCCCGCGAGCGGCACGGTCACGCTGAACGACACCTGGCGCGACTGAAGCGCCACCACCCCGAACTGCCGCTCCGCGCGCTCTCGACCCCGCTGCGCGCGGAGCGGCACACCACTCTTCCCTTCTCCTCCCGGACCGTTCCCGGTCAGCCTCACAACCTACGGAGAGCCCCTGTGATACGCCCCCTGCGCGGCAGGCGCAGAGCAGTCGCGGCCACGCTCGCCGCCGCCCTGTGTGCGGCGCTCGCGCCCGCCGTACCCGCCGCGGCGGCCAAGCCACCCGCACCCCCGGCGGACGCGAAGCTCGCCGCTGAGCCGAGCCGCCACGATCTGACCCGGGAGCAGTTCTATTTCGTGCTGCCGGATCGTTTCGCCAATGGCGACCCGGCCAATGACCGGGGCGGACTGACCGGTTCACGCCTGGAGACCGGTTACGACCCAGAGGACAAGGGCTTCTACCAGGGCGGCGACCTCAAGGGGCTGACCCAGCGGCTCGACTACATCAAGGGCCTCGGCACCACCGCCATCTGGCTCGCGCCGATCTTCAAGAACCGGCCCGTGCAGGGCACGGGGAAGGACGCTTCTGCCGGTTACCACGGTTACTGGATCACCGACTTCACCCAGGTCGACCCGCACTTCGGCACCAACGCCGACCTCACCAGGCTGATCGGCAAGGCCCACGCCAAGGGCATGAAGGTCTTCTTCGACGTCATCACCAACCACACCGCCGACACCGTCGACTACGCCGAGAAGAAGTACGGCTACCGTCCCAAGGGCGCCTACCCCTATCTGGACGCGGACGGCCGCCCCTTCGACGACCGCGACCGGATCGCGACGGTGGACGCGGACTCCTTCCCGTACACCCCGGTCCAGGGGCCCGGCCGGATCCCCAAGGTCCCCGCCTGGCTCAACGACCCCACGATGTACCACAACCGGGGCGACTCGACCTGGGCGGGGGAGAGCGCCGAGTACGGCGACTTCGTCGGTCTCGACGACCTGTGGACCGAGCGTCCCGAGGTCGTGGACGGCATGAAGAAGATCTACGAGAAGTGGGTCCGCGACTTCGGCATCGACGGCTTCCGGATCGACACCGTCAAACATGTGGACCTGGACTTCTGGACCCAGTGGGCCACCGCACTCGACGCCTACGCCGCGAAGCGGGGCCGGGACGACTTCTTCATGTTCGGCGAGGTCTACTCCGCCGACACGGCCGTCACATCCCCGTACGTCACCCGGGGACGGCTGGACGCCACCCTTGACTTCCCCTTCCAGGACGCGGCTCGCGCCTACGCGTCCCAGGGCGCCGATGCCGGACGGCTCGCGCGGGTGCTCGCCGACGACTACCGGTACACCACCGACAAGGCCAACGCCTATGAGCAGGTGACCTTCCTCGGCAACCACGACATGGGCCGCGTCGGCACCTTCCTCAAGCAGGACAACCCCGGCGCGGACGACGCCGAGCTGCTGAAGCGTGCCCGGCTCGCCAATGAGCTGATGTTCCTCAGCCGGGGCAACCCGGTGATCTACTACGGCGACGAGCAGGGCTTCACCGGCGCCGGCGGCGACAAGGACGCCCGCCAGACCCTCTTCGCCTCGAAGACCGCCGACTACCTGGACGACGACCAGCTCGGCACCGACCGCACCCACTCTGACGACGCCTACGACCCCGCGCACCCGGTGTACCGCTCGATCGCCGCGCTCTCCAGGCTCACGCGCCAGCACCCGGCGCTGCGCGACGGAATCCAGCAGGAGCGGTATGCCTCAGGCGCCGAGAAGTCCGTGTACGCCTTCTCCCGTACGGACGCGAGGCAGCGCGTCGAGTACGTCGTCGCCACCAACAACGCCACGGCGGCGAAGAAGGTGACCCTGCCCGTGGACGCGACCGACTTCCGCGTGCTGTACGGCGGTTCCGGTGCCGTGCACGCCGAGGACGGGAAGATCACCGTCACCGTGCCCGCGCTTTCCTCGCTGGTGCTGCGCGCGACCAAGCCGCTCGCCGCACCCGCCGCCAAGCCGTCCCTGACGCTCAGGGCCCCGGCCACCGGAGCCACCGGCACCGTCGAGCTCACCGCCGATGTCCAGGGCGGGCAGCTCAACCGGGTGGTGTTCGCCGCCCAGGTCGGCAACGGCAAGTGGCGCACCCTCGGCACCGCCGACCACGCCCCGTACAAGGTCACCCAGCACCTCACCGCCCCCGCCGGCACACCCCTGCGCTACAAGGCGGTGGCCGTCGACAGCCTCGGCCGCACCACGAGCGCCCTCGCCTCCTCCACGGCGGGCCGGATCCCGCCGCCCGCGAAGCCGACGGCCGTCCAGCGCGACTACGCCGTCGTCCACTACAAGCGGACCGAGGGGGACTACGACGGCTGGCAGCTGAAGGCCGCCGGGACCACCGCCGCGTTCACCGGCCGGGACGCCTACGGTGCCTTCGCCTGGGTCAAGGTCCCCGAGGGCGCCGCCGGCATCCCGTACACCGTGGAGAAGGACGGCGCCACCGAAGGACCTCAGCGTGACATCAGCCTCGCCCGCACCGGCGAGGTCTGGATCACGCAGGGTCAGGACGGCCAGTCCGAGACGGCACCCGACGGCGCATACCCGCCGCAGGACACCAAGAAGGCCGTGCTGCACTACCAGCGGCCCGATGGGAGTGGGGGAGACTACGACGGCTGGGGCCTGCACACCTGGACCGGTGCCGCCGAACCCACCGACTGGTCCAAGCCGCTGATGCCGGTCCGCCAGGACGCGTACGGGGTGACCTTCGAGGTGCCGCTCGCCGATGGCGCCACCTCGCTCAGCTACATCCTCCACAAGGGCGACCAGAAGGACCTGCCGAGCGACCAGTCGCTGTCCTTCGCCGGCCATGGTCGCGAGGTGTGGCTGCTGGCCGGGCAGCAGGACTATCTGCTGCCGCAGACGGGCGGTGCGCTCCCACTCGACCTGACGAAGGCCGAGGCCCAGTTCATCGACCGGAACACCGTCGTCTGGAAGGTGAAGGCCACCGACGCCACCAGCCAGCAGCTCGTATACGCCCCGCAGGGCGGCATCGAGATCTCGGATGGCGCCCTGAGCGACGAGGGCCAGTGGCTCCGCCTCAGTCCCTCCTCTCTCACCGACGCCCAGAAGGCGAAGTACCCGCACCTCAAGGACTACCCGGCCTTCGTCGTGGACCCGCGCGACCGTGACCGGGTACGGGGCGCCCTGCGCGGCCAGCTCATCGCCACCCAGCGCAACGAAGCAGGCGCCCTGCTCGCCGCCACCGGGGTGCAGATCCCGGGCGTGCTCGACGATCTGTACGCGGGCAAGGCCGGGGAAGCCGCGCTCGGACCGGTGTTCCGCAAGGGCCGCCCGACCCTCTCCGTCTGGGCACCGACCGCTCGCGAGGTGGCGCTCGAACTCGACGGCAGGACCGTGCGGATGCGGCGCGACGACACCACCGGCGTCTGGTCCGTTTCCGGCCCGGCGAGCTGGCGCGGAAAGCCCTACCGCTACGCCGTGACCGTCTGGGCGCCCAGCGTGCGCAAGCTCGTCACCAACAAGGTCACCGACCCCTACTCGACGGCCCTCACCACCGACTCGGCCCGCAGCCTGGTCGTCGACCTCGCCGACCCCGAGCTCGCCCCCAAGGGCTGGGCCGCCCTGCGCAAGCCCGCCGCCGTGCCGCTGCGGAACGCTCAGATCCAGGAGCTGCACGTCCGCGACTTCTCGGTCGCCGACCGTACGGCGAAGCACCCCGGCGGCTATCTGGCCTTCACCGACCGTGCGTCGGCCGGTATGAAGCACCTGAAGCAGCTCGCCGACAGCGGTACCTCGTACGTCCATCTGCTGCCCGTCTTCGACATCGGCACCATCCCCGAGCGGAAGTCCGACCAGTCCACCCCGGACTGCGATCTCACGGCCCACGCCCCCGACTCCGAAGAGCAGCAGGCCTGCGTCACCGAGGCAGCCGCCAAGGACGCCTACAACTGGGGCTACGACCCGCTGCACTACACGGTGCCCGAGGGCTCGTACGCCTCCGACCCCGACGGCACCAGCCGCACGGTCGAGTTCCGGCAGATGGTGCAGGGCCTCAACGGGGCCGGACTGCGGACCGTCATGGACGTCGTCTACAACCACACCGTCGCCGGCGGCCAGGACGACAAGTCCGTACTGGACCGGATCGTCCCCGGCTACTACCAGCGGCTGCTCGCCGACGGCACCGTGGCCACCTCCACCTGCTGCGCCAACACCGCCCCCGAGAACGCCATGATGGGCAAGCTCGTCGTGGACTCGGTCGTCACCTGGGCCAGGGAGTACAAGGTCGACGGCTTCCGCTTCGACCTCATGGGCCACCACCCGAAGGCCAACATCCTCGCTGTCCGCAAGGCACTCGACGCCCTCACCGTGCAGAAGGACGGCGTGGACGGCAAGAGCATCGTCCTGTACGGGGAGGGCTGGAACTTCGGCGAGATCGCCGACGACGCCCGCTTCGTCCAGGCCACCCAGAAGAACATGGCAGGAACCGGGATCGCCACCTTCTCCGACCGGGCGCGCGACGCCGTGCGCGGCGGCGGGCCTTTCGACGAGGACCCGGGGATCCAGGGCTTCGCCTCCGGACTGTTCACCGAGCCGGGCGCCTCGAAGGCCAACGGCACCCCGGAGGAGCAGAAGTCCCGGCTGCTGCACTACCAGGACCTGATCAAGGTCGGGCTCTCGGGAAACCTGGCCTCGTACCGCTTCACCGACAGCAGCGGTGCGGAGGTCAACGGCTCCGAGGTCGACTACAACGGCTCCCCGGCCGGATACGCCACCGCACCCGGTGACGCACTCGCCTACGCCGACGCCCATGACAACGAGAGCCTGTACGACGCGCTCGCGTACAAACTCCCGCCGACGGTCACGGCGGCCGACCGGGCGCGGATGCAGGTGCTCGCCATGGCGACCGCCGCCCTCTCCCAGGGGCCGGCGCTCTCCCAGGCGGGCTCGGACCTGCTCCGCTCCAAGTCGCTGGACCGCAACTCCTACGACAGCGGGGACTGGTTCAACGCCGTCCACTGGGACTGCCGGGACGGCAACGGCTTCGGCCGGGGGCTGCCCCCCGCCGCCGACAACAAGCCCAAGTGGCCCTACGCCAAGCCGCTGCTGACCGGCGCCGCGCTGAAGCCGGGCTGCGACGAGATCGCCGGGGCCTCCGCCGCGTACCGTGACCTGCTGCGGATCCGGACCAGCGAGCCGGTGTTCGGGCTCGGCACGGCGGACGCGGTGCAGTCGGCGCTGTCCTTCCCGCTCTCGGGCGCGGAGGAGACACCGGGCGTGATCACCATGCGGCTCGGGAAGCTGACCGTGGTCTTCAACGCCACGCCGACGGCCCGGGACCAGCGGGTGGCGGCGCTCGCGGGCACGTCGTACGCCCTGCACCCGGTGCAGGCCACGGGCTCCGACGCCGCCGTGAAGTCGGCCTCGTACGCGCCCGACTCGGGGACCTTCACGGTGCCGGGGCGCACGGTCGCGGTCTTCACTCGCGGCTGACCCGTCAGGGCGGTGCGCCCGGGCCGGATTCGTACGCCTCGTACGGCCGGCTCAGGCGCGCTGCCCCGGCAGGCGCACCGCCGCGGGCACCAGCGCCGCCAACCGGCCGATCAGCTCACCGAAGGGGCCGTCGGCCGGTTCGTCGCCGAGCAGGCGACCCAGCACATCCGCCATGACCGGGTCGTACGCGGCGGGTACGGCGACCAGGGCCACGAAGTCGTGCACCAGCTGCCGTTCCAGCTCGGCCCGTGGAATCTCCCGCCCGTCGAGCCAGATCAGTGCCGTCGACTCCGCGAGCGACACCCAGGAACGGACGACCAGGCGCAGCCGGGGCGGTGGGTCGCTGACGCCGAGATGGGCCATGAGGTGGTCGTAGGCGGCCTGCCTGACCTCTTCGACCATGGCGTTGGTCCGGGTGGAGCCGACCGCGGGGCCGCCCCGCATCAGCGCTGAGAAGCCGGGGCCGTGCTCGTCCACGAACGCGAAGAACCTGCCCATCACCCGCAGCAGCCGTCCGCCGAGCGGCCCTTCGTGCCGCTCCACGATGCGGGCCGCCAGATCGTCGGCCGCCCGCCGCAGCGCCGCCTCGTACAGGCTCTGCTTGCCGGGGAAGTAGTGGTAGACGAGCGGGCGTGAGATCCCCGCCGCGGTGGCGATCTCGTCGATGGACACCTCGTCGGGGGAGCGGTGGCTGAACAGCTCCAGCGCCACCCCGATCAACTGCTGTTTGCGCTCTTCGACGCCCATCCTGCGGCGAACCCCGGTCGTCATGCGAACAGCCTATCGGCAGGTCGGCGCAGGTCGGCGTCAGTCGGGCGCCGGTCAGCACAGGTCGGCGAACGGCCGTCGCGGCACTGCGGGTAGGCTCCGGGGATATGACCGCATCTGACCAGGAAGCCCCGGTACCGGAGTCGGAGGCTCCGGGCGAGCTGGACGCACTCCCGGTGCACACGGGCATGACCCCCCGCCAGGCCCGGGTGGTGCGTATCGCCGTGGCGTCCGCGCTGCTGGTGACTCTGGCAGCCGTGCTCGTGGTGCGGCTCGCCAGCCGTACGTCCGTACTGGTGGTGGGGGTCTACGGACTGGCCATGATCCTGTGCGGAGTGGTCATCGAACTGAGCCGTCACGGCCGTACCCGGCTGGGTAGCTGGCTGCTGGGTGCGGGCTTGGTGGCGGCACTCGCGGCGGACTGGCTGCTGCTGCCCTGACCCGTGGCCCCGCCCGCTCCCCGGCCCGGACAGAGCCTCGGTGTTCCGTGCGGCACGTCACCCCGCGCCACCCCTCTTGCCCGGTGACACCAGCGGGACGAGCAGGCAGGATGGCTGGATGCGTACGGATCGACGTCGAAGCACCGCACCGATAGCCCTGGCCGCGCTCGCCCTGACCGCCGTCACTGCTCTCACGGGCTGTGGCCCGGATGACGAGAAAGCCGCTGACGTGCCCAAGACGGCGACGGGGTCTCTGGAAGAGCTGGCCGCCAAGGTCACGTGCAAGCCGAACGTCTCCACGGACGCCAAGGAACTCCGGCAGGCCAACTGCGCGACGAAGGACGGCAAGTATGTGCTGACCACCTTCGCGACCGACCGGGGCCAGCGCGAGTGGATCAACGAGGCCAACGACTACGGCGGCGCCTATCTCGTCGGCCGCAAGTGGGTGGTGAGCGGCGACGAGAAGGTGGTCACCGCGCTGCGCGACCGGCTCGGCGGGGATGTCGAGACCGGCGCCTCGCACGGCGGGCACACGGGCAGCGGCGACACCGGCGGCGAGCACTCGGGCAGTGAGCACTCCGGCATGGACCACTCCGGCAGTGAGCACTCCGGGCACAACTGAGACGCTCGTCGGAACGCCGAAAGGGCCCGCCGTGACCGGCGGGCCCTTTCTGGTGCTCGTGAGGGCTATCGGCACCTGCGAGCGGTGTTGATGCAGTTCACCACCTTGTTCATCAGGTTCTCGTCGAAGACGTTGATGAAGTCGCCGTGGTCCGTGACCGGCTTGTGCAGCTGCTCGGGGAACGAGTCGACCGCGAAGACGCTCGGGTTGTTCCCGTCGAAGACCGGCGGCGGCACGTCGTACACGATCCGCTGGACGAGCTGCGGAATGGCCTTGAAGCCGTTCTGGCAGCGGCCGTTCTGGTCGGCGAAGGCGACATGGGTGCGGTGGTTGGCGCTGTCGGTGTTCTGGCCGTCCCAGCAGCTCTGGAACTTGAACGACCGCACGACCTTGCTGCCCTCGGGGCAGACCGGGTACTTGTCCTTGAGCTGGCGGTTCTCGAAGCCCGTGCAGCTCCAGGAGGCGTTGGCGTTGGCGTTGCCGTTGACGAACGCCTTGGCGTCACCCGTGATGATCCGCAGGAACTTCGGCATCGCGGTGACCTTGCCGACCGGGCTGCCGACGAAGTTCAGGGTCACCTGGGACGGTGTCTGGATCTCGCCGACGTTCTTGTCCTTGCCGCCGCCGTCCGCCTGGACGTCGTTCTCGTCCTGGCCGTTCTGCACACGCAGCACCGGCCAGTAGTAGGTCGACTTGTCGCCCTGGTTGCGGCAGGTCGTCTGCCCGTTGGCGAGGTCGTCGTCGCTGGCGAAGGCGTCATTGGCCTGGTTGCCCACATAGTCGTGCATGTGGTGGGCGCCGTTGCTCACACCGGGCGCCACGATGACGTTGTCCGGGTTGAACTTGCCGTTCTCGTTCTGGCCGCAGCTGGTGGTGAAGGTGCCGCGGGACGCGTTGCGGAGCTTGCGGGGGCTCTGCACGTTCGGCTGGACGGTGGTGATGTCCACGAAGTCGCCGGCCTCGGGGCCGTTGCCGGCCTGACCGGCTCCACCCTGGTCCTGGCCGCCGTCGTCCTGGCCGCCGTTGTTCTGACCGCCATCGCCGCCGTTGTCCTGGCCGCCGTCACCCTGACCCTGGTTGTCAGCCTGGTCCTGGCCACCGCCGTTCTGGTCCTGGCCGCCGTTGTTGTTGTCATCGCCGCGCAGTTCGCACGATGCCATCGACTGAAGCCCTTGGGGCTTCTGTGCGGTCCGCTGCTGGTTGAGCAGGGCGATGATCCGCTGGATGATCACCAGGCGTTCGTTCTGCAGCGGCGTCAGGATCTGCTGCTGGCCGTAGGTGCGGTCGCTCTGCACCCGCTGCTTGTTCTCGGCGAATCTCTGGTAGGCCCTGGTGATCTGGGAATCCAGTGTGGCGAGTTGGCGGTCAACCGATCCGCGTACCTGTTGAGGTACTTCGGGGATCTCGTTTCCGACGTCGGGACAGTCGATGGTGGACACCGACTGCCATCCGTTCGTGGACTGGAGCGGACGCTGGCCGGTCCAGCCCTCCCCTGCGGAAGCGTAGTAATTGGCCGCTACCAACCCACCCCCGCCCAGAATGAGGGCAGCCGAGGCAGCGATCGCCCGGTTTGCCAGCGTTGAGCGTTTGCGTGATGTGCGTCCCATGGAACTCCAATCCCGGGAGGGGTAGCGCGTCGTTCCATACGGGCGGCATCGGGACACCGTTCAGCGGGATGGGTAATTCGTAGGTTTCTCTGTGCGCAAACCGGGTGGAAATCGTAGAGACCTCGCGGGTCGGGGATGGATCAGGAGCGGAATCCGGCCAGTAGCGCCGCGTCCTGCTCGGGCGTCAGACCCGCGGGGCTGCGCACCGCACGCAGCGGCATCATCCCGTCCAGGGAGCGCAGCCAGGTCCAGGTGTCCGCCACCGTCTCCGCGACCGGGCGGCAGCGCAGACCCGCGGCCAGAGCCTTGGACACATCCGCCTGGTGCATCGCGTCGTGCAGCTCGCCACGCGGGAGCCAGATCGGCAGATCCGTCCAGGGGGCGACCCCCGCGCCGGTGATCGTCTCCTCGTCGAGCCAGCACAGTCGTGCGTCCGCTCCGGTGACCCGGACGCACTCCTCCAGCAGCTCGCCCATGGTCGTGTGCCCCGGCGCGCTCACCACGTTGTAGGCGCCCGACAGCCTCCGGTCAGGGGCGTCGAGCACCCACTCCGCCAGATCGCGTGCGTCGATGTACTGCAACGGGATGTCGCGCGGGCCCGGCGCGGGGACCGGGCCACCGCGGGCCACCCGGTTCAGCCACCACGGCAGCCGTCCCACGTTCTCCCAGGGGCCGATGATCAGGCCCGCCCGCGCCAGCAGGGAACGCTCCTCGCCGAAAGCCTCCACCGTGGCCAGCTCACCGCCCCGCTTGTCCCGGGCGTAGTCGGTGGCCTCCGCGTCGGCCGCGGCGCCGTCCACCATGGGGCCGTCCTCGTCGGTGCCCGCCGGCAGCGGCCATGCGTAGACGGAGCGACTGGACACATAGGCGTAGCGCCCCGCCCGGTCGGCGAGCAGCCGTGCCGCCTCCCGTACGGCCCGGGGTGCGGACGACCAGGTGTCCACCACCAGATCCCAGTCGCCGGCCGCCGCGGCCTCCTCCTCGATCGCCTTCAGTCCGCCCGGCGCCTCCCGGTCGCCGTGCAGCACGGTCACCCCGTCGGGGGCCGGATGCCGCCCCCGGTGGAAGACCGTCACCTCGCACTCGCGTGCCAGCGCCGCCTCCACGACCGCCCGGCCCACGAACTCCGTCCCACCCAGCACCAGAAGTCTCATGATCATGACTCTGCCGCCCCCGGGGCGCGGGCGGCGACTCATTCCGCTCGCAGGGGAACGATTCCGCTGCCAGGAAAACCGGGGGAAGCAGAGGAACCAGGGGGGCGCAGGAGCCGCGGGAGGCCCTCACAACAGACTCATCGGGACCCTGGGCTGCCGTTACCGGCGGACAGGATGGCACCATGTCCGGGCCATGACGGATACCCGGTCGCCGATGCGCGCCCTCCGAGCCGCACTTTTCGCGGCGGTGTGCTCGGCTTTGACGGCTATAGGGCATTCGTCCCTGTCTGGGCATGATCTACCTGCCGCCGTGCTGCTCTGTGCGTTCTCGGTCAGCGGGGGAGCGGCATGGCTCGCAAGCACGCGCCGAAGGGGCGCGTTCTCCATCGGCGCGGGGCTCCTGACCGTTCAGGGCACGCTGCACCTGCTGTTCGCCGGGGCCGACACCTACGGTGTGCCGGCACACGGCGGCGGCCGTACGCACCTGATGGGGACCGATTCCATGGGTTCCGAGGCCATGGCACTCGAAACCATGGCGGGGGCCCCGAGCGGTCCCACCGCCCTGGCGCCGATGGCCGGCGCCCCCTCCGTCGGCATGGTCGCCGCCCATGTCATCGGCGCCCTGGTGTGCGCACTGTGGCTCGCCCGGGGTGAAGCGGCCTTCTTCCGGCTCGCCCGCACGATCGGCTGCCTCGCCTTCGCGCCCCTGCGCCGGGTGCTCGCCGTCGTCCGCGTACCGGAGCTGCCGGGGCGGCCCGTAGCGCCCCGCACCCGCGCCGCTCGGCGCCTCGAAGGCGTCGTCCTCGCATACGCGCTGTCGCGCCGCGGCCCGCCGCGGCCCTTCGTCCCCCGCGCCACGGCCCCCGGAGCGTACGTCTGACCCGGGGACCGCAACTCCCCATGTCAACGTGCACAACTTCGAGGACTGTCATGGCTATTGACGACTCCGTAAGACCAGAAGAGCCGGCCGCCGGCTCACCGGACGCCGCCACCGCGGCCACCACCCCCGCCCCCCGCTCCTCCACGTGGAGCGCGCTGCGCCCGCTGGTGCTGCGTATCCACTTCTACGCGGGCGTGCTCGTCGCCCCCCTGCTCTTCATCGCCGCGACCACGGGACTGCTGTACGCGCTCTCGTTGCCGGCCGAGAAGGTGCTCTACAGCCATGAGCTGACCACCGACGCCGGCACCAGTGCCATCCCGCTCGACACCCAGGTCACCGCCGCCCGCGAGGCCCACCCCCAGGGCACCGTCACCGCGGTGTGGCCGTCCCCGGAGGAGGGCGCGACCACCAGGGTGCTCATGCAGAGCCCCGAGGTCGCCGAGGGCAAGGAACTCACCGTCTTCGTCGACCCCTACACCGGAAAGGTGCGCGGCGAGCTGGAGACCTCCGGTGACGCGCTGCCGATACGCACCTGGCTGTCGGGCCTCCACTCCAACCTCCAGCTCGGTGAGTCGGGCCGGATCTACAGCGAGATGGCCGCGAGCTGGATGTGGGTCGTCGCCCTCGGCGGCCTGCTGCTGTGGCTCGGCCGCAAGCGGGCGAGCCGCAAGGCGCTGATCGTGCCCGACCGTTCCGCCACCGGCCGTCGCAGGACGCTCTCCTGGCACGGCTCCGTCGGCCTGTGGGCCGTGGTCGGTCTGCTCGTGCTCTCCGCCACCGGTCTGACCTGGTCGACCTACGCCGGCGCCAACATCGACAAGATCCAGACCCAGCTCGGCGGAGCCACCCCGGCGGTCGCCGCGGCACTCGACGGCCAGGACTCCGGCGGCTCCCACCAGGGCCACGGGACCGGCCACGGCACCACCCCGCAGCAGGCCACCGGCCCGGACGTCGGCCTGGACAAGGTGGTCGAGGCGGCGCGGGCCGAAGGAGTCGAGGAGCAGATCCAGATCACCCTGCCCAGCGAGGGCCAGGGGTACGTGGTCAAGGAGCGCGACCGGGAGTTCCCGGTCCACCTCGACTCCGTGGCCGTCGACCCGGCCGACGGACGAGTGATGGACACCCTGCCGTTCGAGGACTACCCGTTGCTCGCCAAGCTGACCCGATTCGGCATCGACGTCCACATGGGCTACACCTTCGGCCTGGTCAACCAGCTCGTCCTGGCCGCGCTCGCCGTCGCGCTGATGTTCCTTGTGGTCTGGGGCTACCGCATGTGGTGGCTGCGCAGGCCCACGAAGGAACGCAAGCTCAGCACCGGCCGCCCGATGCCGCGCGGCGCCTGGCGCAAGGTGCCCGTGACCATGCTGCTGCCGCTGGCCGCGGTGACGGCGCTGGTCGGGTGGTTCGTGCCGCTGCTCGGCTTCAGCCTGCTGGTGTTCCTGGTGATCGACATCGCTCTGGGCTTCGTGGCCCGCAGAAGGGCCGGCGCGCAGGCGTAGACCCGGCAATGACCGGCACAGACCCGAGGTCCGGTACCGGACCTCGGGTCTCACGGGTCTTGGGGGCCCTACGCCCCCTGCTCAGGGTTCAGGGGGCGTACTTGTAGCCGACCCGTCGCACGGTCTGGATGGTGTGGCGGTGTTCCGCGCCCAGCTTGCGGCGCAGCCGGGCCACATGGACGTCAACGGTCCGGCCGTCGCCCACATGACCGTAGCCCCAGACGGTCTCCACCAGCTGGTCGCGCGTGTGCACCCGGTGCGGATGCGCGACCAGATGGGCCAGCAGCTCGAACTCCAGATAGGTGAGCTCGAGCACCTGACCGTCGATCGCGACGGTCCGCCGGGCGGAGTCGATCCGTACCGGTCCTTCGCCCTGGCCCTGCTCCTTCCGGATCTGGTGTTCGTGACGGCCGTGGTCCTCGTGCTCCGCGACCGCCACGGGCGCAGCGGGCAAGGGGGACGGCGGCGGCTGCTGGTCGGCCGGTACGAGCACCAGATAGCCGACCATCGGTGGGCGGCCCGGCAGGGTGGGCAGGGTGTGCGGTGGTGCGGGCAGCCAGGTGGCGCCCGGTGGAAGGAAGTCCGCGACATGCACGGCCTCGTCCGGACCGACGGCTCGGAGCCGGTGCCGACCGGTCGTGACAGCAGTGTTCGCCATGAGAGGTCAACTCTTTCGCGCAGAGGAATCGTGGGGTACGTACGACGTGCGCGTCGGCCGAAGGCGCCTGGACCAGGAGGTCCGACGGGGCTTTAGAGGGCCGAAGCGTTCCTCGCGCGGCAACACACACGGTCGAAGTCGTGGTGCTGGCGGGACGGCCAGAACGGCTCGAGGTCGCTGTCGCCGCGGCCTTTCGCGATGTCCCGGGTATTGGCCATGCTCTCATTCAAGCAGACAGCGGGCGGCGGCAGCAGACGCTTCTCACTGGGTGGACACCCGAATGGACACCCGGTCGGACGCCCAAGTGGCGTGCCACCAGCGGGTGCTGGCGCAAAGCCCTACCCCACCAGCCGCTTGCGCCAGTCCAGTGCTGTCACTGTGATCGTCTGGCCGGGGTCGCCGTCCCAGTCCACCGACAGACCCACATCGGTGAGTGCCGCCACGACCTCTACGCCAATGGCGGCAGTGGTCTCCGGCGAGCCGTCGAAGCCCCCGTACAGGAGGTTCAGTCCGGCTCCCGCGGCCACCGAGTCCGTGCACTGCGTATGGAAGTAGACGAAACCCCGCGCGTCCGGCGAACCGGCGTCACCTATCTCGGACTGACCGCAGTTGCGGCAGCAGGTGAAGTGCTCCCGGGCCGTGATGCCGCCTGCCTCCAGTGCCGCGAACGCACGGCTGATCCGCTCGGGGTCGGTCTCGTCCTCTCCCCAGCCGGACTGCTCGGCCACCCGCTCGAGCCACAGCGTGTCCACCAACTGCCGGGCCTGCTGGGGCGACACCGGGTGGTTGTCTCCGTCGACCAGATAGTCCTCGGCGATCTCGGCCAGCTGGGCCCGGGTCCCGTAACCGCCTATGAGCAGTTCACGCACACGCTGCTCCAGCAGATCGCGGTCCTCTTGACCCAGGTCCAGCGGTGGCACGGGCTCCGGTGCCGGCATGTCCAGCGGCTCCCAGCTCATCCCGGCGTCCCAGCCGTCCTGGTGCCGCGCCCAGCCCAGCATGGCCCCCGCCACCGTCTCCGGTGCCTCGACCAGTACCCGGAAATGCCGGTCGTGGCCGCCGTCGCGGTGCTCGAGCAGGTAGTCCCCGCCGGTCTCGTGCCATACCTGGACGTAGACATCGGGCAGGTCCGGTATGCGCTGGAGGACAAGGAAGTTGTCGCCCCTGGCGCCGATCCGGCGCACCAGCTCGGCGAGCTGCTGCGCCGTCGGACGGACCTGTCGCCGCTGGTCCTCGGTCTGCACGGTGATCTCAAGCATGCGCACCACCATGGCAGGTCCCACTGACAGCGAAGGTGCCGCCCACCGGAATCCGGCGGGCGGCACCTTCACCACGGAGGGGACGATCAGACCTGGCCGGCCTTCTCCAGGGCGGAGCAGCAGGTGTCCACCAGCAGCCGGGTCACCACGTACGGGTCGACGTTGGCGTTCGGACGGCGGTCCTCGATGTAGCCCTTGCCGTCCTTCTCCACCTGCCACGGGATACGGACCGAGGCGCCGCGGTCCGAGACGCCGTAGCTGTACTCGTTCCACGGGGCGGTCTCGTGCAGACCGGTCAGACGGTCGTCGATCCCGGCGCCGTAGTTCTTGACGTGGTCCATCGGCTTGGAGCCCTCGCCCAGCGACTCGCACGCGGTGATGATCGCGTCGTAACCCTCGCGCATGGCCTTGGTCGAGAAGTTGGTGTGCGCACCGGCGCCGTTCCAGTCGCCCTTCACCGGCTTCGGGTCGAGCGTCGCGGCGACGCCGAAGTCCTCGGCGGTGCGGTAGAGCAGCCAGCGGGCGACCCACAGCTGGTCGGAGACCTCCAGCGGCGCCAGCGGGCCGACCTGGAACTCCCACTGACCGGGCATGACCTCGGCGTTGATTCCGGAGATGCCGAGACCGGCCTTGAGGCAGTTCTCCAGGTGGGCCTCGACCACGTCACGGCCGTAGATCTCGTCGACGCCGACACCGCAGTAGTAGCCGCCCTGCGGGGCCGGGAAGCCGCCGGCCGGGAAGCCGAGCGGACGGTCGCCCTCGAAGAAGGTGTACTCCTGCTCGATGCCGAAGATCGGCTCCTGGTTCGTGAAACGCTCGGCGACCTCCACGAGCTCGGCCCGGGTGTTGGAGGCGTGCGGGGTCATGTCCGTGTTCAGGACCTCGCAGAGCACCAGGATGTGGTCGCCGCCGCGGATCGGGTCCGGGCAGGTGAACACGGGCTTCAGCACGCGGTCGGAGGCGTGGCCCTCGGCCTGGTTGGTGCTGGATCCGTCGAAGCCCCAGATGGGCAGCTCGTCGACACCGGCGACGGTGCTGGTCAGTATCTTCGTCTTGGAACGGAGCTTCGCGGTCGGCTCGGTGCCGTCGATCCAGATGTACTCAGCCTTGATGAACGTCACGGGGGCCTCATCCTTTGCGCGGTGCTGCGGGGTATGAGGCGCAGCTTGGCAACACGGGATTTCCCGTCCATTGCCCGATTGTGAACCCCGTGTTACTCAGGTTTCCCGTCCAGCCGTACCGGCCCGGGATACGACGGCGCCGGACCCCGGCGCCGTCGTATACATCGGATGAGCTACGCCCGGATCAGCCGACGCGCTCGATGCGTGCCTTGCGGATCAGGAACTTGCCGGGCTCGCGGACCTGCTCGAAGGCCGCGTTGTTGAGCAGGGCGCAGCTTCCGGAGGCAGAGGTCACCTCGACGGTGGTGGACTTGTTGTTGTCGAGGTTGGTCACCTTGAGCTTGGTGCCGACCGGGAAGGTGCCGCTGGAGGCCGCGGGGGCGCCGGCCTCACCGGAGAGGGTCACGGTCGAGCCCTGGCAGACGACCTCGCCGACCGCACCGCCGCCCTGGTTACCGGCGTCGCCTGCGGCCGGAGGCTGGCTCCCCTGGTTCCCGGCGCCCTGATCGCCGTCGGCCTGGCCCCCGCCGACGCGCTCGATGCGCACCTGCCGGATCACGTTCTTGCCCGGTTCGCGGACCTGCTCGAAGGCCGCGGCGTTCAGCAGGGCGCAGCTTCCGGAGGTCGAGGTGACCTCCACGGTGGTGGTCTTGTTGTTGGCCAGGTTGGTGACCTTGATCTTCGTGCCGACCGGAAGCTCGCCGCTGGAGGCCGCGGGAGCGCCGCCGTCGTTGGAGAAGGTGAGGTTCTGCCCGGCGCAGAGGACCTCGCCGGCCGCGCCGCCGCTCCCCGCCTGCCCCTGCCCCTGACCTTGGCCCTGACCGGCCGGGGGCTGGGCCGGAGCCGCTGCCTGGCCCGAGCCGCCGGAGCCTTCCGCGCATCCCGCGGCCTTCTGCTGGACCTTGATCTGCTTGATCACCGCTTCGCGGTTGGCGATCCGTGCCCCCGACTGGGCGTCGGGGTTGGTTCGTTGGCCGGCGATGAAGTTCTCGTTGTTGCGGACGGCCTGAGCGAGTCCGTCACAGGCCGCGGAGGCGTTGTTCGTTCCCGCGTTGCTTGTGCCGGTCATGACAATCGCGGTGCCGCCGATCAGCGCCGCGGCGCTGACGAGCAGGGTGATCTTCTTCTTGCCGCTGAGGGTCTTCTTGCGCGACACGTAAGTGCTCCTGTCCCCGGCCGTGGACGGCGGCCGGATCTGATTCCGTGTTGCCGCTACGTACGGGTAGGCCACGCGGCCCTGCTCAACGAATCAGACGTAACTTCCTTAACTGGGACTTAAGTTTTCGCAGGCAGTGAGGGCGAGGGTGATGGATCATGACCGGATGAACTCAGAAACGATCACCGCGGACGCGTCGGGCAGCTGGATGCTCGGAGACCTCAAGGTCAACAGAATCGGCTTCGGCGCGATGCGCCTGCCGCAGCGGGGGAAGGCGCTGATACCCGACGCCGTTCCCGGCGACCGCGACCAGGCGATCGCGGTGCTGCGCCGCGCGGTGGAGCTCGGCGTCAACCACATCGACACCGCCGCGTTCTACTTCTCGCCGCTGCGTTCCGCCAACGAACTGATCAACCGGGCCCTGGCCCCCTACGCGGACGACCTCGTCATCGCCACCAAGGTGGGCCCGCACCGGGACATGTGCGGGGAGTGGACCGCGCACGCCCGGACGGCGCAGGAACTGCGCGGACAGGTCGAGGAAAACCTGCGCCAGCTCGGGCGTGACCACCTCGACCTCGTCAACCTGCGGATCGTCGGTGCGGACTCGATCGCCGAACGATTCGGCGCGCTCGCCGAGATGCGCGAGGCCGGGCTCATCCGTCAGCTCGGCGTGTCCAACGTCAACCCCGATCAGCTCGCCGAGGCGCAGGCGATCGCACCCGTCGTCTGTGTGCAGAACGCCTATGGCATCGGCCTGCGGCCCGAGCGGGACGCGTTCGTCCGCAGCTGCGGTGAGCAGGGTGTGGCGTTTGTGCCGTTCTACTCCGTCGCCGGTTCCGGAGGGCAGGCGGGGGTGACCTCACCCGAGCACGACGCGGTGCAGGCCGTGGCACGTGCCCACGGAGTCGGTGCGGCACAGGTCCGGCTGGCATGGACCCTCCACCGAGGCCCGCACATGCTGGCCATTCCCGGCACCGGCAACCCGGAGCACCTGGAGGCGAACATCGCCACCGGAACCCTGCGCCTCAGCGAGGAGGACCTCGCCTCCCTGGAAGTCGCGCACCGCGCCGCGGCGTAAGCGGCCCGGGAGGAGCCCCGGGTCGGCGGACACTCCGGTCAGCGGCGCCTCATCGCGCCCCGTACCGCCTCATCCGTACGCCCCACCACGGCCGTACCGTCGTCGGCCGTGATGATCGGACGCTGGATCAGCTTGGGGTGCTCGGCGAGCGCCGCGATCCACCGGTCGCGTGAGGACTCCTCGCGCGGCCACTCCTGGAGACCGATCTCCTTCGCGATCGCCTCCTGGGTGCGGGTGATGTCCCAGGGCTCAAGACCGAGCCGGTCGAGCACCGCGCGGATCTCATCAGGGGACGGCACGTCCTCCAGGTAGCGGCGCACCGTGTAGGAGGCGCCCTCCTCGTCCAGCAGATGAAGTGCACTGCGGCACTTGGAACACGCGGGGTTGATCCAGATCTCCATCCCGCCACGGTACTCCCCGCAGTCCGTTAAACCCCCTCTGGCCAGGGGCGATTGTCAGTGCCCGGCGGTAAAATCGAACTAGTTCGTGAGGGTCCCACCACATGCCAGGAGGTCGCCGATGGCCGTTGCCGCAATCACGACGCCGCCGAAGCAGAAGTCCCGTCCAAAGCTGAAGAAGCAGCCGCTGCCGGCCGGGCAGCCGCGTGAGTGGTACGAGTCCCACAACCGCCGGCTGAAGGCCATGCGCCTCGCGATCGCCCTGCTCGACACGGGCGTCTACCACCCGGCGAAGGCGAGCAACCGGCGGATACGCAGCACCGCCGAGCGCATCGGCATCCATCCGCCGTCCAACACCACATGCCGCATGGTGCGGTCGTTGATCTACTCCGGCGACTGACACCTACGTGCAGGCGTCGCGGCCCGGGGCTCTCCGCCCCGGGCCGCACGTCACCCCGTACCTGTGAGTGCGGCGTGTCACAGACTACTCACCACGCGCTGTGGGAACGTCAACTCTGCGACTCCCCCAATGAGTTGTTGCTGGCGGTCTGCCCGTACGTGGAGAGGATCGAATGAGCGCTCCGCACACCATGACGCTTGACCAGGTGATCGACACCACCCGCTACCCCCTGACGGACCCCGAGAACCCCGAGGCCCTGGCCGTGCTGGAGCGCGCCCATCGCGAGCTCGGTGAACTCGGCTGCACCGTGCTGCCGGACTTCATCCGCTCCGAGTACCGCCAGATCCTGGAGCAGGAGTGCTCGGCCATCGCCCCCCGGGCCCACTTCGACGTCGAGACGGTCAATGTCTACAACATCGAGATCGATCCGGCGCTCCCCGAGCACCACCCCGGGCGCACCACCTTCCAGCGGGGCAACGCCTTCGTCGCACGGGACCGCGTCCCCAAGGGCGCCCTCATCAGCAGGCTCTACTCGCACCGGGAGTTCCAGCGCTTCATCGCCCGCTGCTTCGGTCTCGGCCGACTGCACGAGCTGGCGGACCCGCTCTCCGGTCTGGTGCTCAACGTCGTCGAGCCGGGCATGGAGCACCCCTGGCACTTCGACACCAACGAGTTCACCGTGAGCATGCTCACCCGCCAGGCCCAGAGCGGCGGGGACTTCGAGTACTGCCCCAACATCAGGACGCCGCAGGACGAACACTTCGGCGATGTCCGGGACGTGATCGAGGGCAGGGGACGGCATCTCGTCCGCCGCCTCCCTCTCCGGCCGGGAGATCTCCAGCTCTTCAAGGGCCGCTATTCGCTCCACCGGGTCAGTCCCGTACGGGGCGAACACGCGCGACATTCCGCGATCTTCGCCTACAGCGAGCGTCCGGGTGTCATCGGGAGCGTGTCGAGGACCCGGCAGCTGTTCGGCCGCGTACTGCCCGAGCACCTGGCGGCCGAAGGCCAGTCGGTCAGAGGGGACCGGCTGCTCGACTAGGTCTGTCGCCCGGACGGGGCCCAGGTCCTGTCCGACTGAGGTCCGACTGAGGGAGGAAGAATTCCCGTGCGTTTCGACACGACCGGAAAAGTCTCGCTCGACGACATCTACAACCAGCCCGATCCGCGCACCTACTTCCGGGTGCTGCGCCCGCTCGGCTACTGCGTACCCCAGCTGGCAAAGCCCTACTTCGTGAAGTACATACAGGAGTACCGGGAGTCCCAGCGGGTCGCCGAGCCCAAGGTGCTGGACATCGGCTGCTCGTACGGGATCAACGCGGCCCTGGTGAAGTACGACGCCACGATGGACGAGCTCTACGAGCGATACGGCGACGAGGCGCGCGAGGCGGACTCCCGCGAGACCCTGCTCTCCCGGGACAGCGAACTGTCCCGCTCGCGCCAACCCGCCCAGCCCATCCGCTTCACCGGCCTGGACGCCTCCGCCGACGCCCTGGCCTACGCGCACGAGGCCGGGTTCCTCGACGACGCGATCCACGCCGACCTGGAGCACCATGACCCCACGCCGTCCCAGTGCGCCCAGCTAGCGGGCACGGACCTGGTCATCTCCACGGGCTGCATCGGCTATGTCACCGAACGGACCCTGAACCGGGTCATGGCCGCCCAGGGCGGCCGCCGCCCGTGGATGGCCCACTTCGTGCTGCGGATGTTCCCCTTCGACGCCGTCGAGCAGGCGCTGTCCGGACTGGGATACCGGACCACCCGCGTCGACGAGTTGTTCAGACAGCGCCGCTTCGCCTCCGAGCGTGAACAGTCACTCGTACTCGACGGCATGTCGGCCGCCGGGGTGGATGCGCGGGGACTCGAAGCGGAAGGCTGGCTCTACGCACAGCTCTACCTTTCCCGCCCGAACAATCCGAATCGAGACCCGAATTGACCACCACTCAGGGTGCAGCGAGCAGCGCGAACGGGACCTTCTCCCAGGAGCACAGCCTGCCGCGTGTCCCGCTTCCCACGCTGGAGGCCAGCTGCGAGCGCTTCCTCGAATGGTGCGCCCCGCTGCTGACCGCCGACGAACGCGCTGCCACCGAGGCGGAGGTCGCCGCCTTCCTCCACCCCGACGGCCCCGGCCGGGCGCTGCACGCGGCGCTTGAGGAGTACGACGCCACCGAAGGCGTACACAGCTGGCTCGACACCTTCTGGCCGTACCGCTACCTCGGCCGCCGGGACCGTATCGCCCTCAACGCCAACTTCTTCTTCCTGTTCCAGGACCCCGCGCAGACGCAGTCCCAGACCGAACGGGCCGCCGGCCTCATCGCGGGCGCGCTCAACTACAAGCGGCAGCTCGACGGGGAACTCATCGAGCCCGTGACGCTGCGCGGGGCCCCGCAGTCGATGGTGCAGCACAAGCACCTGTTCTCCGCGACCCGTATCCCCGGCCTCCAGCAGGACACCGTCCGCGCCCCCTACAGCGACAGCGCCCCCGGCCCGTCCACGGCACGGCACATCGTGGTGTTCTTCCAGGGCGCCATGTTCCGGATGGACGTGCTGGGGCACGACGGCGTCCCGTACGCCCTCGACGACCTCGAAGCGGGCCTGCGAGCAGTCATGAAGGCCGGCGCCGAACCCGCCGCACCGGACACCTCGGTGGGCCATCTGACCACCATGGCCCGCGCCGAATGGGCCGCGGCCCGCCAGTCCCTCCTCGCGTTCCACCCCGGCAACGCCGAGGCGCTGGAGGACATCGAGACCGCGCTGTTCTGTGTCTGCCTGGAGGATTTCGCACCCGACGGCATCGAGGACGCCTGCGACGAACTGCTCCACGGCGACCGGGGCAACCGCTGGTTCGACAAGGCCGTGTCCTTCGTCGTGTTCGCGGACGGCCGCGCGGGCATCAACGTGGAGCACTGCGAGCTGGACGGCACCACCATCCTCAACTTCACCGACGCCCTGCTGTCCACCCCGCCCGCCGACCACTCCCGCCAGTCCGGAGCCCGCCCCCAGGGACTTCCCACCGTCGAACCGGTGGTGTTCGCCCTGGACGACGCGCTCCGTTCCCAGGTCCGCTCCGCGGCCGACGCGTTCGCCGCCTACGGACGCGCCACGGCCACCACCACCCTCTCGTTCGACGACTTCGGCAACACCGCGATCAAGGCCCTCGGAGTCTCACCCGACGCCTTCGTCCAGGCCGCCTACCAACTCGCCCACCAGCGCGCGAAGGGCCTCCTGGGCGCCACCTACGAGTCCATCGCCACCCGCCAGTACCGCAACGGCCGCACCGAGGCCATGCGGGTCGTCACCCCCGAGATGGTCGAGTTCGTCCGGACGATGGAAGACCCCGCGACGGACGCCCCCACCCGCCGTGCGGCCTTCCTGACCGCCGCGACCCGCCATGTCGCCCGCGCCAGGGAATGCCAGACGGGTCAGGCCCCCGAACAGCACCTGTGGGAACTCGAACTGATCCAGCGCCGCCGCGGTCAGGACCTGGGCGTCCCCGACCAGCCCGGCCTCTACCGCACCCCCGGCTGGCTGACCATGCGCGACGACTACCTGAGCACCAGCTCCGCGCCCTCCCACAACATCCAGTTCTTCGGCTTCGGCTCGACCAGCACCCGCTGCATCGGCGTGGCCTACGTGCTGCTCCCCGAGCGCTTCAACCTCTACCTGAGCACCCCCCAGCCGGTCGCCGGCCAGATGCACGCCTTCGCCGACCGGCTGGGGGAGGCGGTCGCCGAACTGCGCGACCTGCTGGCGCCCGAGCGGCCCTAGGGAGCGCGCGACAGCCGGAGCGCACGGGCGGGAGGACACGCACGAGGTCTGAACGCGAAAGCGAGGGCCGCCACCCCGGGCAGGGGTGGCGGCCCTCGCAGCGTTCGCTCGCCGGGCTCAGGCCCGGGCGCTCGACTGTGCTTCCTAGATGTCGAAGTACAGCTCGAACTCGTGCGGGTGCGGGCGCAGCTGGATCGGGGCGATCTCGTTGGTCCGCTTGTAGTCGATCCAGGTCTCGATCAGGTCGGACGTGAAGACGCCGCCCGCCTGGAGGTACTCGTTGTCCGCCTCGAGGGCGTCGAGGACCGCCGGGAGGGAGGTCGGGACCTGGGGAACGCCCGCGTGCTCCTCGGGGGCGAGCTCGTAGAGGTCCTTGTCGATCGGCTCGGCCGGCTCGATCTTGTTCTTGATGCCGTCGAGGCCGGCGAGCAGCAGCGCGGAGAAGGCCAGGTACGGGTTCGAGGACGGGTCCGGGGCGCGGAACTCGACGCGCTTGGCCTTCGGGTTGGAGCCCGTGATCGGGATACGCATCGCGGCGGAGCGGTTGCGCTGCGAGTACACCAGGTTGACCGGGGCCTCGAAGCCCGGGACCAGACGGTGGTAGGAGTTCACCGTCGGGTTGGTGAAGGCCAGCAGGGACGGGGCGTGCTTGAGGATGCCGCCGATGTAGTAGCGGGCCATGTCCGAGAGACCCGCGTAGCCCTGCTCGTCGTAGAAGAGCGGGGAGCCGCCCTCCCACAGGGACTGGTGGACGTGCATGCCCGAGCCGTTGTCGCCGAAGATCGGCTTGGGCATGAAGGTCGCGGTCTTGCCGTTGCGCCAGGCGACGTTCTTCACGATGTACTTGAAGAGCATCAGGTCGTCGGCCGCGGCGAGCAGCGTGTTGAACTTGTAGTTGATCTCGGCCTGGCCGGCGGTGCCGACCTCGTGGTGCTGGCGCTCGACCTGGAGGCCGGCCTTGTCCAGCTCCAGGGAGATCTCGGCACGCAGGTCGGCGAAGTGGTCGACCGGCGGGGCGGGGAAGTAGCCGCCCTTGTAGCGGACCTTGTAGCCGCGGTTGTCCTCGAGCGCGCCCGTGTTCCAGGCACCGGCCTCGGAGTCGATGTGGTAGAAGCCCTCGTTCGCCGTGGTGGCGAAGCGCACCGAGTCGAAGACGTAGAACTCGGCCTCGGGGCCGAAGTACGCGGTGTCGGCGATGCCGGTGGAGGCGAGGTAGGCCTCGGCCTTCTTGGCGATGTTCCGCGGGTCACGGCTGTACTGCTCGCCGGTGATCGGGTCGTGGATGAAGAAGTTGATGTTGAGGGTCTTGTCACGGCGGAACGGGTCCAGGCGCGCCGTGGAGAGGTCCGCGCGCAGGGCCATGTCGGACTCGTGGATCGCCTGGAAGCCGCGGATCGACGAGCCGTCGAAGGCGAGCTCCTCGGACGGGTCGAACGCCGCTGCCGGGACGGTGAAGTGCTGCATCACGCCCGGAAGGTCGCAGAAACGGACGTCGATCATCTTCACGTCGTTGTCCGCGATGTACTTCTTGGCGTCGTCGGCGTTCTGGAACATCCAACTCCTCCTACTCCCGGCCCGGGGAGGGACGGGGTTGTCGCTCGGTCGTGCGGCCAGTGCGGGGGCACACGCTGCACACGACCCTAGGTAGCGGGGATTTCTCCAGCATGACTCATTTGTTTCGCGGACGTTAACCGGACCCGCGAGGAACCGTGCCACGGGCGGTGGTGACCGGACCCGGCCTGGGGTGATCAAAAGCCCGCACAGTACCGTGGACGGGTGGACAACAGGCAAGCAATCGGCTCGTGGCTGTCCGGCCCCCGCGCGGCCGTCGAGGACATGGGCGCCGACCTCGGCTACCGGGGTGAGCGGCTCGGACTGCCGCAGGAGGGCCCGGGCGCCATCGCCCCGCTCGGACGGCGCTTCGGGGCGCTGTTCATCGACTGGGGACTGTGCATGCTCATCGCATGGGGCCTCTTCACCGGAGGCGACTGGTCCGCGGCGGGCAACCCCGCGCTGCTGGTCCTTCTCGTACTGAGTGCGCTCACCGTCGGCACCGTCGGCAGCACACCCGGCAAGCGCCTCCTCGGCCTCCGCGTCATCTCCGTGAACGGTGGGCGGCTCGGTTTCGGGCGCGCGGTGGTGCGTGGCGCCCTGCTCTGCCTCGGCATCCCGGCGCTGGTGTGGGACCGCGACGGGCGCGGGCTGCACGACCGCTTCGCCGGTGCGGTGCAGGTGCGGATCTGACCGCGACACGGCCTGCGACGGCCTGGCATCACGTCTGAGGGGCCCCCGGCAGTGCCGGGGGCCCCTCAGACATCGTGCTCAGGTGATGCGCGTCAGCGCGACTTGCCGCCACGCGGCATGCGCATGCCCTTGGGCATCGGGCCCTTCGGCAGGGGCATGTTGCTCATCAGGTCGCCCATCGCGCGCAGCCGGTCGTTCGTCTGCGTCACCTGCGGGCCGCTCAGCACACGCGGCAGCTTGACCATGGTGGTGCGCAGCTTCTTCAGGGGCACCTGGCCCTCGCCGTCGCCGACGATGATGTCGTGCACCGGGGCCTCGACGGCGATGCGGGACATCTTCCTCTTCTCGGCCGCCAGCAGTGTCTTCACCCGGTTCGGGTTGCCCTCGGCCACCAGGACGATGCCGGCCTTGCCGACGGCCCGGTGGACGACGTCCTGGCTTCGGTTCATCGCGACCGCTGGGGTCGTGGTCCAGCCGCGGCCCACGTTCTGGAGTACTGCGGCTGCCGCGCCCGGCTGTCCTTCCATCTGCCCGAAGGCGGCACGCTCGGCGCGGCGTCCGAAGACGATCGCCATCGCGAGGAAGCCCAGCAGGAGACCTAGGAGGCCGAGATAGTAGGGGTGATCGATCAGGAAACCGATCGCGAGAAGGACACCGAAGGTGACGATTCCCACAGCCCCGAGAATCAGACCGACCTTCGGGTCCGACCGACGGGTCATCTTGTACGTCAGGGCGATCTGCTTGAGTCGCCCGGGGTTCGCAGAGGCAGCAGTCTCTGCCTGTTCCTTCCTCGCCATGTTGTGAAGTTTACGTGGCTCAGGAGGAGCGGGTCAGCGCGGCCTCCAATACGTGCTCGGCCTCGACCCGGTCCTTGGCGAGGCGCCGGTTCTCGAGCACCGCCGTCCAGGCGTTTCGGCGGGCGGTGCTCTGGCCGCCGCGCAGGAGCACGGATTCCACGGCACGAAGGGCCTGGGTGAGGGTCGGGAAGGCGTTGGCGCGTACGGAAGTCGCGGCCTGCATGGTGGGAGTCTCCCTCGGGGGCAAGGTGGCGATGAGTGAGAGCGTGCGTGCTGTGCGTGAATCCAGAGTCACTGATTGGTGTTACCAGTGCGTGACTGAGTGGTCAAACACCGATGAAACCTTTATTCGGAGCGCCTGAAGCAGACGCGGCCCATACGCGCCCCCGACCTGCGGAGAGCGTATGAGCCGCATCGATCCGGCCACTACTGGCCGGTAATATCTTGTGTGGGAGTTCACACGGCCTGGGTGGTGGCCGCGGTCTCCTCACGCTTGTCCTTCGCCTGCTGGAAGAGTCGGCCTGCCCGGTACGACGAACGCACCAGCGGGCCCGACATCACTCCGGAGAAGCCGATCTCATCGGCCTCCTCCTTCAGCTCCACGAACTCCTGCGGCTTCACCCAGCGCTCCACCGGGTGATGGCGCACCGAGGGGCGGAGGTACTGCGTGATGGTGATGAGCTCGCAGCCCGCGTCGTGCAGGTGCTGGAGCGCCTCGCTGACCTCTTCGCGGGTCTCGCCCATGCCGAGGATCAGATTGGACTTGGTGACCAGCCCGGCCGCGCGGGATTCGGTGATCACCTTCAGCGAGCGCTCGTAGCGGAAGCCGGGGCGGATCCGCTTGAAGATCCGCGGCACCGTCTCCACGTTGTGGGCGAGCACCTCGGGGCGGGACGAGAAGACCTCGGCCAGTTGGTCCGGCTCCGCGTTGAAGTCGGGGATCAGCAGCTCGACCTTGGTGTGTCCGGCCTCGCGGCCGGCCGTCTGCGCATGGATCTGGCGCACGGTCTCCGCGTACAGCCAGGCGCCGCCGTCTTCCA
Source organism: Streptomyces sp. NPDC059828 (assembly GCF_042731955.1). NCBI lineage: Bacteria > Bacillati > Actinomycetota > Actinomycetes > Kitasatosporales > Streptomycetaceae > Streptomyces > Streptomyces sp. NPDC059828. The sequence continues at coordinate 81,311 of NZ_JBHWIW010000005.1, forward strand.
GGTCGTCGCGGGCGACGCCGGTGATCGTCGCGTAGTTCAGGTCCATCGCGACCACGGACTCGCCGACGCGGCGCGGCTCGTCCCGGTCGAGGGCCTGCGGCTTACCCGTGTCGATCTGGCAGAAGTCGCAGCGCCGGGTGCACTGGTCGCCGCCGATGAGGAAGGTCGCCTCGCGGTCCTCCCAGCATTCGAAGATATTCGGACAGCCGGCCTCCTGGCACACCGTGTGCAGGCCCTCGCTCTTGACCAGCTTCTGGAGCTGGTTGTACTCGGGGCCCATTTTCGCCCGGGTCTTGATCCACTCGGGCTTGCGCTCGATGGGGGTCTGGCTGTTCCGGGCCTCCAGACGCAGCAGCTTGCGTCCGTCGGGTGCGACAGCGGACACGACCGGCTCCCTACACTTCGATTCCTCGGCGACCACCAGGGTACGCCCGATGTTTTGATGCCCCTACGCCTGGCCAACCTCTGGCCATGGGGTGGGCATTCCCAGGCGGGCCGACACCGCTCAGCCGGCGGGTACCGCGTCCGGTGCGATGCCGTGCTCGACGGCGCGGGGCTTCAGGTCCGCGCGCTCCAGCACCTCACGCAGATGCCTTTCGGCCACCGGGACCACCTCGGCGATCGTCACATCCCGGCCCAGCTCACCCGCGAGCGAGGCGACCCCCGCGTCCCGGATGCCGCACGGCACGATCCGGTCGAACCACGTGTTGTCCGGGTTCACGTTCAGCGCGAAGCCGTGCATCGTCACACCCTTGGCGACCCGGATGCCGATGGCGGCCAGCTTGCGGTCCTCGCGGCGCTGGCCCGCGTTCGAGGGTGCGTACTCGGGGCCGCTGAGGCGGGGGTCGAACTCTTCGTCGTGCAGCCGGGGGTCGAAGTCGAGCGACAGGCCCCCGACCGACGGACGCTCCGCGATCGGGTCTCCCAGCACCCAGACCCCGCTGCGGCCCTCGATCCGGGTGGTCTCCACACCGAACTCGGCACAGGTGCGGATCAGCGCCTCCTCCAGCCGCCGCACATGGGCCACGACGTCCACCGGGCGCGGCAGCTGCATGATCGGGTAGCCCACCAGCTGGCCCGGGCCGTGCCAGGTGATCTTGCCGCCGCGGTCCACGTCGATGACCGGGGTGCCGTCCAGGGGGCGCTCGCTGTCCTCCGTACGCCGCCCCGCCGTGTAGACGGGCTGGTGCTCGAGCAGCAGGCAGGTGTCGGGGATCTCGCCGGCGAACCGCGCCGCGTGCACGCGGCGCTGCTCGTCCCAGGCCTCCTGGTACTCGACGGCGTCCTCGCCGAAGCCCAGATGGACAAAACGCAGCTCGCTCACCGGCTGTGCCTCCCTCAAGCTGCCTCACGCTTTCACGGGTGCACGCGTCGCGCCCCCGGCCACTGTACGACTCGTCACGACAGGCGCCGCAGTCGTCAGCGACGCCCCCAATCCTCACACGATCGGATGAATGCGGAGACAAGGTGCGCCGGTGGGGCGGGTCAGGCCCGCTACATTCGCGCCGTTTCATGTGGGCTGCATCTCGGGCCCGGAAGGCAGGAGACCGCACAGCTGATGACGGAACGACCCCCGCAGCGCACACCCAACCGCCAGCTCGCCGCGCTCATCGAAGAGGCGGGTTTCTCCAACGCCGGGCTCGCCCGCCGCGTGGACCAGCTCGGCCTGGAGCACGGTCTCGACCTGCGGTACGACAAGACCTCGGTGACCCGCTGGCTGCGCGGGCAGCAGCCGCGCGGTACGACACCCGCGCTGATCGCCGAGGTGTTCACCCGGCGGCTGGGGCGCCGGCTGTCCGCGCAGGACCTGGGGCTCGACGCCTGTGCGCCGGTCTACGCCGGTCTCGAGTTCGCGGCCACCCCCGAGGAGGCCGTGGACATCGTCAGCGGGCTGTGGCGCAAGGACTCGGGCAGCCATGCGGAGCTGCGGAAGATCGCCTTCACCCCCGCCGGACTGGTCGTACCGAGCCGGGACTGGCTGATCGGACGGGCCGACGAGCGGGTCGGCCGTCAGGACCCGCTCGCCACACCCGGAGCCGTTCAGCCCGGGGTCGCGCCGGGAGCCGTCCACCCGGGTGCCGCCGCCTCCGGTCCTGCCCGGCTCCCCGCCCCGCCCGGTGCGCGGGTCCTCGTCCCGCGCCAGCGCGGCACCGACCGCGGACCGGGCCAGCGGGTCACGGCGGGTGATATCGCGGCGCTGCGCTCGGTCGGCGAACTGTTCCGGACACTCGACCAGAACTACGGCGGCGGGCACGCCCGCCAGGCACTGGTGCGCTACCTGGAACACGAGCTCGAGCCGATGCTGCGCGGCAGCTACGCGGAGGCGACCGGGCGCAAGCTGTTCGCCGCCGCGGCCGACCTCACCCGGCTCGCCGGCTGGACCTCGTACGACATCGCCGCGCACGGCCTCGCCCAGCGGTACTTCGTCCAGGCGCTGCGGCTGGCGCAGGCGGCCGGTGACCGGGCGTACGGTGCGTACGTCCTGGCCACCATGGCCCGCCAGGCGGTCTACCTGAGCCACGGCCGTGAGGCCGTCCAGCTCACCCGCGTCGCCCAGCAGGGCATCGGCTCCGGCGCGCCGCAGGTCGTCCAGGCGCTGCTGCACGCGGTGGAGGCACGGGGTCACGGGGTGCTCGGCGACCTCCGCTCCTGTACGGCCTCGCTGGTACGCGCCGAGCGGGCGCTGGAGGCGGCGCGGCCGGGTGACGAGGTCCCGCACTGGGCGCGCTACTTCGACGAGGCACAGCTCGCGGACGAGTTCGGGCACTGCCACCGCGACCTCCAGCAGTACCGCGCCGCCGTCCAGCACGCGGAGCGTTCGCTGCAACTGCGCCCGCCCGGGTACGCCCGCAGCCGCCTCTTCTGCCGTGTCGTACTCGCCACGGCACGGCTTGGGCTCGGCGAACTCGACCAGGCCTGCGTGCTCGGCGCGGAGGCCGCCCAGCAGGCATCCGAGATGCGTTCGGCCCGCGCGGTCGACTACATCCGCGACTTCGAACGTCGCTTGGAGCCCTACCGGGACGCGGCGGCCGTACGGGGATACCGCGACCGGGTGATGGCCATCGGCTGACGGGCGCCGACGCCCCGCAGGCAGCCCGGCAGCCCGGCAGCCCGGCAGCACGGCAGCACGGCAGCACTCCCGACTCGTCCTCGACCGGGCATCGAGGCGTGTCGGCTTCGATGGTCCCGGACGCTCGAGCTAGGCGGCCACGGCGTCCGCGGTGAGCGCTCCCGCCGAGTAGCCGGGCTGGAGGCCGAAGTCGCGCAGGATGGCGTGCGCCGCCCTGCGCCCCGAGTACAGCGCCCCCTGCACGGTGCTGGTGTCCCGGTGGTCGCCGCACACGTAGAGCCCGGCGAGAAGCCGCACCGCGCGGCGCGGGTCGTGCGGTGGCGGCATCGCGGGCACGGCTTCCGGGTCGTGATGGACGGCGAGCAGCTCCCAGTCGTCGGTGGGGGCGCCGTACAGCGCGGCGAGCTGGGCGCGCACCCGGCGGTCGAGATCCACGGGTGGCCGTCCGAGGACGGTGGAGGTGACCAGGGCACGGTCGAGCGGGGCGCGGGACGGGTCGACCTCGCTCATCACGGCGGTGTGGGAGACGGGGCCGGTTCGGTCGGCGTCCAGCAACAGGGACGGTTCGCCCAGCGGCGGCACGGGAGCCGCGTGGTGAACGACCGTCACGGGATGGAACGCGGGGACGCGCAGTCCCGGCAGCAGGGTGGCGGCCGTGCGGGCACCGGTCGCGAGGAGCAGCGAGCGGGAGCTGATGGAGCCGTGCTCCTCGGTGAGCACACCGCTGATCGACGCGTCCGTGACACGCACCCCGGTGTGGACCGTGCCTGGTGGCAGGGTGGCGGCGAGCAGGTCGGGCAGTGCGGCGGCACCGCCCGCGGGCACGCACAGGCGGCCGCGGGCGAAGGCCCGCAGAGCGAGGTCCGCGACCCGGCTGGAGCTGGTGAGCTCCGGGTCGCAGAGCAGGGTGGAGAGCAGGGGCCGCAGGAAGCCGCTCACGGTCCGGGCGGAGAAGCCCCGGGCGTAGAGCGCGTCCAGCGCCGGGAGTTCCGGACGCCCGAGCAGACGGCGGGTCGGGGTCGCCGAGAGGCGCCCGAGCACGGCGGCGAGCCGGGCCTGGTCGAGTGCGTTGCCGAGCGGGGTGCGGGGGGCGCTTGCGAGGGCGCGCGCGGCGTTGAGCGCCCCCTCTACGCGCCGCGGGGCGTAGGGCGAACCCCTGTGCGCACTTCGTCGTACGCCTGCCCTGTGCTGGCGTCCCTCGCTGTGCACGAGCACTCCGGACGCGAAGGGGCGCAGTTCGAGCCCTGCGAGCCCTGGAGTGCGCCGAAGTTCCGGATAGGCGGTGTTGAGCAGGTGCCCGGTCCGGTCGAGCCGGAAGCCGTCGACCCGTTCGGTGGCCATCCGGCCTCCGACGGTGGGTGCGGCTTCCAGGACGGTGACCGTGACCCCCGCACTGGTGAGTTGATGAGCTGCCGAAAGGCCGGCGAGACCGGCCCCGACGATGACGACGTCCGCGTGGCGTGCGCTGCTGAGCACGTGCCCCTCCCCGAGGTCGGCGCGGCTTGGTGTGGGGCCTCATTCCCCTAACCTGCCTGTGCGATGCGGAAGTTTGGACTGGAGAGTAGAAACCCTTCGGTAGGTGCGCGGCCAGCGGCGCACATCGGTCGCCCGGCAGCATGAACTCGTACAGGTGTGCGCCTCCCCGCCTTGCGGAAAAGTACGCGGATCAGCGCAACGCCGCCCGGATGGACTCGTCGATCGAGGGGTGGGCGAACTCGAACCCGGAGTCGAGAAGCCTGCGCGGCAGCACCCGCTGGCTCGCCAGTACGTCCTCGGAGAACTCGCCCATGGCGACACGGAGCGCGAACGGCGGCACCGTGAACAGGGTCGGGCGGCCCAGGACGCGCCCCATCGCCTCGGTGACCTCGCGGTTCGTCAGCGGATTCGGCGCGGTGAGATTCACCGGACCGGACAGGCCATCCGTGTCGATGATGTGGCGGAAAGCGGCCACCTCGTCCTCAAGGGAGATGAAGCTCCAGAACTGGCGACCGCTGCCGAGCCGTCCGCCGAGCCCCGCCCGGAACACCGGGAAGAGCCGCCCCCATGCCCCGCCCTCCCGCGCCACCACCAGGCCGGTACGGGCGTATGCCACCCGGATCCCGGCCTCGTGCGCGGGCGCCGCCGCGGCCTCCCAGTCCTCGCAGACCGACGCGAGGAACCCCGCACCGGGCGGCGCGCTCTCGTCCACCGCGCGGTCGCCGGTGTCGCCGTAGTAGCCGATCGCGGACCCGCAGACCAGTACCCGCGGCGGCTCCTCCAGCGAGGCCACGGCCTGCGCGATCGTGGCCGTACCGAACACCCGGCTCTCCCGGATCTCCTTCTTGTACGCCTCCGTCCAGCGATGGTCACCCACTCCGGCCCCGGCCAGATGGACGACGGCGTCGCAGCCGTTCAGGCCCAGGGCGTCGACCTCCTGACGTTCGGGATCCCACTGCACCTCGTCAGGGGTGCGTGCGGGCCGCCGCACCAGGCGGACCACCTCATGCCCCCCTTCTGCCGTCAGGGAGCGGACAAGCGCCTTACCGATGAGCCCGTTGGAGCCGGTGATCGCAATACGCATGCGTCCCATCCTGCCCAGATGAAACAGTGCCGTCATGTCCGCACCTCATATGCCGTACGGGATACGTCCCGCCCGCGGCAGCGACGACACCGGGCTGCGCGAGCTCGACGACGCCACCTGGTCCACCCTGCACTCCGTTCAGTCCCGGCCCACGCAGCCGTCCGAGCCGTTCTTCCGGGACTCCGACTTCGGCGATCCCGTCTGCCCCGTGAGCTGCCTTGTCGCCGAGTACAGCGAGGGCACCGAGTACGCCGAGGGCGCCTCCGGCAGGCTCGCCGGCTATGTCCGTCTCGGCGTGCCCACCCCGCTCGCCTGCAACCGGCATGTACGCCAGATCCAGGGCCTCGCCGTGGCGGGCTGGGCGCGTGGTGGCGGGCTGGGAAAGGCCCTGCTGCGCGCGGCCGCCCAAGAGGCGCGGCGGCAGGGGGCCGTCCGTATCACCCTGCGGGTGCTCGGCCACAACACCCCGGCCCGGCGGCTGTACGAGTCGGAGGGCTACGCCGTCGAGGGAGTGCTCCCGGGTGAGTTCTTCATCGCAGGCCGCTATGTGGACGACGTACTGATGGGCCGGTCGCTCACGCCCTGAGCGGATGCCGGTGCCGCCGTTCCAGGAGTGGGTTCCGCCCCGGCTGGGCTCCGCTACGGCTCGGATCCGCCGGTCAGTTCGCGCAGACAGCGCACCGCCAGGACGGCCGGTGACGCCTCCGTCCCCGACAGCGGCTCACCCGTCGCCGCCCAGGTCTCCAGCGCCACCCGCAGCGCCTCGGTGGCCGTCACCGCGGTGAGGCGGACCGACAGCGGGTCGGCGCCCGGGCCCGCCAGCGTGGCCAGCACCGGCAGCAGACGCTCCTCGGCGTCACGGTGCACCCGGTACCAGACCGTCCGCAGCGCGGCGTCGCCCACCGCCGCGCGCAGCAGGACCCCCGTCCACAGCAGACTCTCGCGCGCCGCCTCGTCCCGCCCTGACAGAGCGTCGGACAGGGAAAGCTCCAGGGCCCGGGGGAGCGTGGTGCCCGGCGTCGTGGCGGCGAGCGCGATGCGCTGGCGCTCGGCGGAGTCCGCCAGCAGCGGGGCGACCGCGTCCTGCTTGCCCCGGTAGTAGCGGTAGAACGTGCGCAGTGCGACGCCCGCACGTCCGGCGATCTGGTCCGCGGTCGTACGGTCCGGACCGCGCTCGGCGAACAGTTCCGCCGCGGCCCGTGCGATGCCCAGCTCGGTCGCCGCCTTGCGGCGCGCGGTCAGCGACGGCCGCCGCGCCCGCTGAAGCGACGGTGCGGACGGTGCATGGGTGCTCACCGGAGGCAGCGTACGCGCGGGGGCCGACCGCGACCGTGCGGCGACACCCGGAGCGCGCGGAAACGGTCCCTCGGTCTGTGCGCCGGTCGCACGACCGGGCGCAGGGGAGCCTGCGCAGGGCTTACCGGGGGGTTTCTCATGGAAACCATCGATCCATGGTGAGGCGATGGTGTGACGGAAGGTCAACTCGTGCTTCCGCGCGCAGACCGCCGGGGTGTGAACGCGGTTCGTCAGCCCCCGAAGCGCTCCCACAGCGCGGGGAAGCGCTCCGCCAGCGTCCGGTCGCTCTCGAAGTCGAACGCCGCGCCCTCCGGCTCGGCCGACTGGGACGGGACACCCAGATCGGGTGCGACCACCCCGGTGAGCTGTTCGTACGCCTCGTCCGCCGCGTACCCCAGCTCCTCTCCGTCGCCGTCGATCTCCTCGTCGAATTCCCCCAGGAGGCCGGCGAGTGAGTCGGGGTCGTGCACCGCCCCCTCGAAGACCTCCCGCCCCTGGCCGATCAGCCAGCAGCGGAAGTAGTCGAACGCGTCGTCACTCGCCCCGCCCAGCAGCACCGCTGCCGCACCCCACAGGTCCCAGCGGTAGGCCCGGTTGTAGCGCGCCTCGAAGTGGCGGGCGAAGTCCAGGACGGAGTCGGGGTCGAGCTGGAGCAGCCGTTCGACCAGCAGATCGGCGTGGTCCTCGGGGTCGCCCTCGGCGGCCTCGCGGGTGCTGTCGATGATCTCCCAGAACTCCGTCTCGTCCATCACGGGACAAGCATCGGGGTTGGGGCGCGGCGGCGCACGTGGAGCGGCCGAAATGCTGTCTTTCGGAAATGCGGACAGAAGGTGTCGGAATTCAGTGGGACGGTCACGGCATGACAACCGACACACCACTCAGGGGAAAGGTCGCGCTCGTGGCGGGCGCGACCCGGGGCGCCGGCCGCGCCATCGCCGTACAACTGGGGGCGGCGGGCGCCACCGTCTATGTGACGGGGCGTACGACCAGGGATTGCGTCAGCGAGGTCGGCCGGGCGACCGAGACCATCGAGGGCACCGCCGAACTGGTCACCGGGGCGGGCGGTGAGGGCATCGCCGTCCCCACCGACCATCTGGACGCGGACCAGGTGCGGACGCTGGTCGCCCGGATCGAACGCGAGCAGGACCGGCTGGACGTCCTCGTCAACGACCTCTGGGGCGGCGACCACCTGCTCGAATGGCACACCAAGATGTGGGACACCGAGCTCGACCGCGGGCTGCGGCTGCTGGAGCTGGGCGTCCGCAGTCACATCATCACCAGCAGCGTCGCCCTGCCGCTGCTGGTGCGAAGGCCCGGCGGAATCCTCTTCGAGATCACCGACGGCACCCCCGAGTACAACCGGCGCTTCCGTGAGAACTTCTACTACGACCTGGCCAAAAACGCCCCCATCCGGATGGCGTTCACTCTCGGCCACGACCTGAAGGACCTCGGGTGCACGGCCGTCTGCGTCACCCCCGGATTCCTGCGCTCCGAGCAGATGCTGGACGCCTTCGGGGTCCGCGAGGAGAACTGGCGCGATGCCATCGCCAGGGAACCCCACTTCGCCGTGGCCGAGTCGCCGGTCTACGTGGCCCGGGGCATCGCCGCCGTGGCCGCCGACCCCGGGCGCGCGCGGTGGAACGGGCAGACGCTCTCCAGCGGGCAGCTCGCGAGGGAGTACGGCTTCACGGACGCCGACGGCAGCAGGCCGGACGCCTGGGGGTACTTCCTGGATGTCGTCCACGGCGGCAAGAACGCCCCCGTCGACGACTACCGCTGACCGCTGGAGCGGCCGCCGTCCCTACGGCGGGCTGTAAAGGGTGTGCATCAGTGCCGCGGCCTCCGCGAAGCGTGCGCGGAGGCCCGCGGGTTCCAGGACCTCCAACTCGGCGCCGAGGGAGAGCAGCTGGCTGAATGCCACCACCTCCGACTCGACCGCCAGCGTCGCGGTCACCCGGCCCTGCCCGTCCGGTGGCCCGGCAGCCTCCAGGGCCTCGACGGCGGCGGCCCGGTCGGTGACGTACGGGAGCCTGCGGGCACCGTCGGGGGAGAGACGTACGACGATCTCGGTGCGCAGGATGGAGCGGGCGAACTGTGCGGCCCGCTCCTCCCAGAACGCCGGCAGATCGAAGGACTCGTCCCGGGCGAAGCGCTCACCGGATACGGACACGGCGGCGAACCGGTCGATCCGGTACACGCGAAACGACTCTCCATCGGCGCGTGCGCACAAGTACCAGACCCCCGCCTTCAGCACCAGGCCGTATGGTTCCAGCCGCCGCTCGGCATCCCGGTAGCGCGCCATCACGATCCTGTCGTCCCATACCGCCTCGGCGACGGCCTGGAGCAGCTCCGGGGTCCCGGGCTCCTGGTACCAGCCGGGCGCGTCCAGGTGGAACCGCTGGGCGGCCGCGTCGGACGCGTCCCGCAGCGACGGCAGCAGCGCGGCCGACACCTTCAGCCGGGCCGCCGACGCCGCGTCCTCAAGGCCCATCTCCCGCAGGGCGCCGGGCACCCCGGACAGGAACAGCGCCTCGGCCTCGCTCCTCGCGAGACCCGTCAGCCGGGTCCGGTACCCGCCGATCAGCCGGTAGCCGCCCGCCCGCCCCCGGTCCGCGTACACCGGCACCCCGGCCTCGGACAGCGCGAGGGCGTCTCGGGTGATGGTCCGCTCGGAGACCTCGAGCTCCTGGGCGAGCTCGGCGGCGGTCATGGAAGGCCGTGACTGGAGCAGCAGAACCATCTTGATGAGCCGGGCAGCGCGCATGTCCGCCATTGTCGCGGGCCCCGGCACCGCGGTGCCGGGGGGCCCCCCGGGGGGGTGCCCCACAGCCGCCAACAGCCGGAGGGCGCCGGGGGGTGCGGAACGGGGGGCCCCGGG
>NZ_JBHWIW010000005.1:91124-103055 GCF_042731955.1 Streptomyces sp. NPDC059828
GCGAGCTCGGGGGCGTTATGGTCCGCCGTTCTCTCGACCTGCAAAACCATATTCTGCCGCGGGGCCGGCCCATTGCCCCCATTGTCCGCGCCCCCCGGCACCGCGGTGCCGGGGCCCGCGCGGGGGATGACCCCGACAGCGCCTACAGGCCGTAGCGCTCGCGTGCTTCCTTCACGGCGGACGCCGGGACCTCGCCGCGGCGGGCGAGCTGCGCCAGGGCCCCGACCACGACCGACTCGGCATCCACACCGAAGTGGCGGCGGGCCGCCGCACGCGTGTCGGACAGACCGAAGCCGTCGGCGCCCAGCGAGGACCAGTCCTGCTCCACCCACTGCGCGATCTGGTCCGGGACCTGCCGCATGTAGTCGCTGACCGCGAGCACCGGGCCTTCGGCGCCGTCCAGCGCCTGGCGTACGTACGGGATGCGCTCCTCGCCGCGCAGCAGCGCCGCGTCCGCCTCCAGCGCGTCGCGCCGCAGCTCGGTCCAGGAGGTCGCGGACCAGACGTCGGCCGTGACATGCCAGTCGGCGGCGAGCAGCTTCTGCGCCTTGAGCGCCCAGTGGATGGCCGTACCGGAGGCCAGCAGCTGGATGCGCGGGTCGTCCGCCGCGCCCTCGCCCTCCTTGAAGCGGTACAGACCGCGGACGATGCCCTCGTCCACGCCCTCGGGCTTCGCGGGCTGCGGCATCGGCTCGTTGTAGACCGTCAGGTAGTAGAAGACATCCGGGTCCTCGTCCGGCCGGGCCTCGCCGTACATCCGGCGCAGACCGTCCTTGACGATGGCCGCGACCTCGTACGCGAACGCCGGGTCGTACGTCAGCGCCGCCGGGTTCGTCGCGGCGATCACCGGCGAGTGGCCGTCGGCGTGCTGGAGGCCCTCGCCCGTCAGGGTCGTACGGCCGGCCGTGGCGCCGATCAGGAAGCCCTTGCCGAGCTGGTCGCCGAGCTGCCACATCTGGTCGGCGGTCCGCTGCCAGCCGAACATCGAGTAGAAGATGTAGAAGGGGATCATGGTCTCGCCGTGCGTCGAGTACGACGTCGCCGCGGCGATGAAGTCGGCCATCGAGCCGGCTTCGGTGATGCCCTCGTTGAGGATCTGGCCGTTCTTCGCCTCGCGGTAGTACATCAGCTGGTCGCGGTCGACCGGCTCGTATGTCTGGCCCTTCGGCGAGTAGATGCCGAGCGAGGGGAACAGCGACTCCATACCGAAGGTACGGGCCTCGTCGGGGACGATCGGGACCCAGCGCCTGCCGGTCTCCTTGTCCCGGATCAGGTCCTTGATCAGCCGGACGAACGCCATCGTCGTCGCCACCGACTGGCTGCCGGAGCCCTTGTCGAAGGCGGCGAACGCCTTCTCGGCGGGCGCGGGCAGCGGGGCGACCGGGTGGACCCGGCGGGCCGGGGCCGGACCGCCGAGGGACGCGCGGCGGTCCTGGAGGTAGCGGACCTCGGGGGAGTCCGCACCCGGGTGGCCGTACGGCACCTGGCCGTCGGCGAAGTGCGCGTCGGAGATCGGCAGGTCCAGCAGGTCCCGCATCGCCCTGAACTCGTCCACCGAGAGCTTCTTCATCTGGTGGTTGGCGTTCTTGGAGGCGAAACCCTCGCCGAGCGTGAAGCCCTTGACCGTCTGGGCCAGGATCACCGTCGGGGCGCCCTTGTGCTCCAGGGCGGCCTTGTACGCGGCGTACACCTTGCGCGGCTCGTGGCCACCGCGCGAGAGGTGGAAGCACTCGAGGATCTTGTCGTCGCTCAGCAGTTTCGCCATCTCGACGAGCGCGGGGTCCTTGCCGAAGAAGTCCTCGCGGATGTAGGCGGCGTCGCGGGTCTGGTACGTCTGGACCTGGGCGTCCGGTACCTCGCGCAGTCTCCGGACGAGGGCGCCGGTGGTGTCGAGCTGGAACAGCTCGTCCCAGGCGTTGCCCCAGAGGGTCTTCACCACGTTCCAGCCGGCGCCGCGGAACTGGGCCTCCAGCTCCTGCACGATCTTGAAGTTCGCGCGGACCGGGCCGTCGAGGCGCTGCAGGTTGCAGTTGATGACGAAGGTCAGGTTGTCCAGGCCTTCGCGGGCGGCGAGCGCCAGCGCGGCGGTCGACTCGGGCTCGTCCATCTCACCGTCGCCGAGGAACGCCCAGACATGGGACGCGGAGACGTCCTTGATGCCGCGGTTGGTCAGATAGCGGTTGAAGCGCGCCTGGTAGATCGCCGACAGCGGGCCGAGGCCCATCGAGACGGTCGGGAACTCCCAGAGCCAGGGCAGACGGCGGGGGTGCGGATAGGACGGCAGACCGACGCCGCCGGACTCCTGGCGGAAGTTGTCCAGGTGCGCCTCGGTGAGGCGGCCGTCGAGGAAGGCGCGGGCGTAGATGCCGGGGGAGGCGTGTCCCTGGATGTAGAGCTGGTCCCCGGAACCGTCGCGTTCCTTCCCGCGGAAGAAGTGGTTGAAGCCGGTCTCGTAGAGCCAGGCGGCGGAGGCGAAGGTGGCGATGTGGCCGCCGACGCCGTGCTTGGCGCCACGGGTGACCATCGCCGCCGCGTTCCAGCGGTTCCAGGCGGTGATCCGGCGCTCGATCTCCTCGTCACCGGCCGGGGCGGGCTCGGCGGCGGTCGGGATGGTGTTGACGTAGTCCGTCTCCAGAAGCTTCGGCAGATCGAGCCCGGTGACGCCCTCGGCGTGCTGAAGCGTGCGCCGCATCAGATACGCGGCGCGGTGCGGGCCGGCAGCCTTGGTGACGGCGTCGAGCGAGGCCGCCCATTCGGCGGTCTCTTCGGCGTCGCGGTCCGGGAGCTGGTCGAGCTCGCTCGGGAACAGCAGCGTGCCTACGGGGTCGGTCATGATCGCCGCCTTCCGGAGGGGGAGGGGTGGTGAAAGGGGGGCTTGTCTGGCAGGACGGGGCCCGGGGGACCGGTGGGTCCGGGTTGACTGTAAGCCGACGATCGATGATCGATCAAAGTGTTGTGGGTAAAAAGTGGGGTCTGGTGCGAAAGTCGGCACACGGTGCCGCGAATTCGGGCACTCGGTGCCGGGAACTCGCGGGGTTTCCGTGGTGGTCGCCCCGTGGTGTCCCCGTTGTCCGGGGGTGCGGGGTTTCCCCGTGTGCCGCGCCCCGTGGGGTGGGCCGGAGTGTCCGTCCTCAATCGGCGGACGGCCTTGGGTGCGGGGGCTTGCCCGTGCCCGTGGGGCGGGCGTTGTGCCTCTCCGGGGGGTGTGGCTGGGGGTCCTCGCGGGGGTTTCCGTGGTGGCCGGACCTCACGTGGTGTCCCCGTTGTCCGGGGTGCGGGGTTTCCCCCGTTGGCGTACCCCGTGGGGCGGGCTCAGTCCGTCCGGGCCCCGGGCGAAGTCCGGAGGGGGCTGAGGACGGACACTGCGGGCAACGCCACGGGGTACGCCAACAGGGGGAATTCGCGCCGCGAGGTTACGCGCGGGGAGCGCAGCCGAGGACGTGGACCTTGACCAGGGTGCCGATCGACGGGTCGCGGCGGCGGAAGGCCGCGACGAGTTCCTCGTGCTCCTCCGCGTAGGACTTCTGCTTCGTCCCCAGCCAGCGGATCGAGAGAGCCGTGAAGACCTCGATCCCCAGCCCCTCCCACGTGTGCAGCAGCACCCCGTTCCCCGCCGCCTTCACCAGCTCGCGGTGGAACGCCACGGTGTGCCGTACCTGCGCCGTACCGTCCCCCGCGCGGTCCGCCTCGTGCAGAGCGGCGACATGGGGCTCCAGGGCCGAGCAGTCCGCCGCCAGACGGTCCGCGGCGAGTTCCGCGGCGATCTGCTCGAGGCCGGCCCGGACCGGGTAGCTCTCCTCCAGGTCCGCGGCGGTCAGGCTGCGTACCCGTACGCCCTTGTTGGGGGCGGACTCGATCAGACGGAGCGACTCCAGCTCACGCAGGGCCTCGCGTACGGGGGTCTGGCTCACCGCCAGCTCCGTCGCGATACGGCGCTCCACGATCCGCTCGCCCGGCTTCCAGCGGCCGCTGACGATGCCCTCCACGATGTGCTCGCGGATCTGATCGCGCAGCGAGTGGACGACGGGGATGGTCATGGAGCGCTCCTTCAAGAAGAGAAGACTCCTAGACAATACGGCGGTGCCCCTACCCGGAAGTACATCCGGACAGGGGCACCGCAGGTGAGGCTGGTTACAGAGCGGTCCGAGCCGTTGCTCAGAGGCCGAGCTCGACCTCGAACTCGCCGGCCTCCAGGATCGCCTTGACCGTCGTCAGGTAGCGGGCCGCGTCGGCGCCGTCCACCAGGCGGTGGTCGTAGGACAGGGTCAGGTACGTCATGTCGCGGACGCCGATGACCGTGCCCTCCTCCGTCTCGATGACGGCCGGACGCTTGACCGTGGCACCGATGCCCAGGATGGCGACCTGGTTCGGCGGGACGATGATCGTGTCGAACAGCGCGCCGCGCGAACCGGTGTTGCTGATGGTGAAGGTCGCACCGGCCAGCTCGTCCGGGGTGATCTTGTTGCCGCGGACCTTGTTCGCCAGATCGGCCGTGGCCTTGGCGATACCCGCCAGGTTGAGGTCACCCGCACCCTTGATGACCGGGGTCATCAGGCCCTTCTCGGAGTCCACGGCGATGCCGATGTTCTCCGAGTCGAAGTAGGTGATGGTGCCCTCGTCCTCGTTGATCCGGGCGTTGATGACCGGGTGGGCCTTCAGCGCCTGGGCCGCCGCCTTGACGAAGAACGGCATCGGGGAGAGCTTGGCGCCCTCGCGGGCCGCGAACGCGTCCTTGGCCCGGTTGCGCAGCTTCATCAGCCTGGTGACGTCGACCTCGACGACCGAGGACAGCTGGGCCTGGCCGTGCAGCGCCTTCATCATGTTGTCGCCGATGACCTTGCGCATACGGGTCATCTTGACGGTCTGGCCGCGCAGCGGGGACACCTCGAGAGAGGGGGCCTTCCTGGCGGCGGACGGCGCGGCGGCAGCGGCCTGGGCCGGGGCGGCAGCGGCGGTCTTCGCAGCCTCGGCGGCGGCGATGACGTCCTGCTTGCGGATACGGCCACCGACGCCGGTGCCCTTGACCGCGGACAGGTCCACGCCGTTCTCCGCGGCGAGCTTGCGCACCAGCGGGGTGACGTACGCGCCCTCGTCCGAGGCCGTCGCGGCCGGGGCCGCGGCGGGAGCGGGGGCGGCGGGCGCCACCGGAGCCGGAGCAGCCGGGGCCGGGGCAGCGGCGGCAGGCTGGGCCTGCACCGGAGCGGGCGCGGCAGCGGGAGCGGGCGCGGCGGGGGCCGGGGCAGGCTCGGGAGCGGCGGCCGGAGCCGGAGCCGGGGCCGCGGGGGCGGCCGCCGGAGCGGCACCCGCGGCACCGATCACGGCCAGCTTCGCGCCGACCTCGGCGGTCTCGTCCTCGCCGACCACGATCTCCAGCAGCACACCGGAAGCCGGTGCGGGGATCTCGGTGTCGACCTTGTCCGTGGAGACCTCGAGCAGCGGCTCGTCCTCGGCGACCTCCTCGCCGACCTGCTTCAGCCAGCGGGTGACGGTGCCCTCGGTGACCGACTCGCCCAGCGCGGGCAGCACGACGTCGGTACCGGAGGCGCCACCTGCGGCAGGGGCCGGAGCGGCGGGAGCCTCGGCGGCGGGGGCGGCAGGCGTCTCGGCGACCGGAGCGGGCGCCGGAGCCTCGGCGGCTGCCGGGGTCTCGGCAGCGGGAGCCTCGGCAGCGGCTGGCGCGCCCGAGCCGTCGTCGATGACGGCCAGCTCGGCGCCGACCTCGACGGTCTCGTCCTCGGCGACCTTGATGGACGCCAGCACACCGGAAGCCGGCGCGGGGATCTCCGTGTCGACCTTGTCGGTCGACACCTCGAGCAGCGGCTCGTCGGCCTCGACGCGCTCGCCCTCAGCCTTCAGCCAGCGGGTGACGGTGCCCTCGGTGACGCTCTCGCCGAGCGCCGGAAGGGTTACGGAAACCGGCATGGTTTCGGTTTCTCCTTACGAAAGTGCGGTAGTGGTCGTCGCGCCCGTTGACTGAATCAGTCGTGGGAGTGGAGGGGCTTGCCCGCCAGGGCCAGGTGGGCCTCGCCGAGCGCCTCGTTCTGCGTCGGGTGGGCGTGGATGAGCTGCGCGACCTCGGCCGGCAGGGCCTCCCAGTTGTAGATCAGCTGAGCTTCGCCGACCTGCTCGCCCATACGGTCACCGACCATGTGGACGCCGACCACGGCACCGTCCTTGACCTGGACGAGCTTGATCTCGCCCGCGGTCTTCAGGATCTTGCTCTTGCCGTTGCCCGCCAGGTTGTACTTCAGAGCGACGACCTTGTCCGCGCCGTAGACCTCCTTGGCCTTGGCCTCGGACAGGCCCACAGAGGCGACCTCCGGGTGGCAGTACGTCACCTTCGGCACACCGTCGTAGTCGATCGGGACGGTCTTCATACCGGCCAGACGCTCCGCCACCAGGATGCCCTCGGCGAAGCCGACGTGCGCGAGCTGAAGCGTCGGGACCAGGTCACCGACGGCCGAGATGGTCGGCACGTTGGTGCGCATGTACTCGTCGACCAGGACATAGCCGCGGTCCATCGCGACGCCCTGCTCCTCGTAGCCCAGACCCTGCGAAACCGGGCCGCGGCCGACGGCGACCAGCAGCACCTCGGCCTCGAAGGTCTTGCCGTCGGCGAGGGTGACCCGCACACCGTCCTCGGTGTACTCGGCCTTCTCGAAGAAAGTGCCGAGGTTGAACTTGATGCCGCGCTTGCGGAAGGCGCGCTCAAGGAGCTTCGAGCTGTTCTCGTCCTCGACCGGGACGAGGTGCTTCAGGGCCTCGATGATGGTGATGTCGGTGCCGAAGGACTTCCACGCGGAGGCGAACTCGACGCCGATGACGCCGCCGCCCAGCACGATCGCGGACTTCGGCACCCGGTCCAGCACCAGCGCGTGGTCGGAGGAGATGATGCGGTTGCCGTCGATGGTCAGGCCCGGCAGCGACTTCGGCACGGAACCCGTGGCGAGGAGGACGTGGCGACCCTGGACGCGCTGGCCGTTCACATCCACCGAGGTGGGGGAGGACAGCCGGCCCTCGCCCTCGATGTACGTGACCTTGCGGGAGGCGATCAGGCCCTGAAGGCCCTTGTAGAGCCCCGAGATCACCTCGTCCTTGTACTTGTGGACGGCCGGGACGTCGATGCCCTCGAAGGTGGCCTTGACGCCGAACTGCTCGCTCTCACGCGCCTGGTCGGCGATCTCGCCAGCGTGCAGCAGGGCCTTGGTGGGAATGCATCCACGGTGCAGGCAGGTGCCGCCGACCTTGTCCTTCTCGATCAGGGCGACGTCCAGGCCCAGCTGCGCTCCGCGCAGTGCCGCGGCGTAACCGCCGCTGCCACCGCCGAGGATCACTAGGTCGAAAACGGTGCTGGCGTCGTTCGCCACGTCACGTCCTCCATGCATGTGCGCCGGGCGCCGGTCGTCACGACCGCGCGGCGGCTGGTGTTCGGCCGCTTTTCTTCGGCCCTGTGGTGGGGGCCCTGTCCTGCCGAGAACCCATCTTCGCACTTGTCGACGGCAGGCGGGACGCGGGGATGGTGTCTGGTACGGCGGCGACGCCGTTCCTGCTGCTCTCCGGCCCGGAGGAAGCTGCGGAATCCGTCGGATCCGCCGCAGTCCGTGAGACCGAACGGAGATCCTGCGGCCCGTATTCCTGTGCCGGGCGGCCTGAACATCCGGGCGCCGGGCCGGGGGCGACGCCCCCGGCCCGGCGGGCTGTCAGCCCAGGTCGCCCGACGCGGTGCGCTCGGCGAGCCTGACCAGGGTGCGGACCGCGGAGCCGGTGCCCCCCTTGGGGGTGTAGCCGTAGGGGGCGCCCTCGTGGAAGGCGGGGCCCGCGATGTCGATGTGGGCCCAGGTGATGCCCTCGCCGACGAACTCCTTCAGGAACAGACCGGCGACCAGGCCGCCGCCCATCCGCTCGCCCATGTTCGCGAGGTCCGCGGTCGGCGAGTCCATGCCCTTGCGCAGGTCGGCGGGGAGCGGCATCGGCCAGGAGTCCTCGCCGACCTCCTCCGCGATCTCGTGGATGGACGTGCGGAACGCGTCGTCGTTGGCCATGATCCCGAACCGGCGGGTGCCCAGGGCCAGCACCATGGCACCGGTCAGCGTGGCCACGTCCACGATCGCGTCCGGGTTCTCCTCCGAGGCCTTGGTGATCGCGTCGGCGAGCACGAGGCGGCCCTCGGCGTCGGTGTTGAGCACCTCCACCGTCGTGCCGCTGTACATGCGCAGCACGTCGCCCGGGCGGGTGGCGGTGCCCGACGGCATGTTCTCGGCCAGTGCCAGCCAGCCGGTGACGTTCACCTTCAGCCCGAGCCGCGCGGCCGTGACGACGGCGGCGAAGACGGCGGCGGCGCCGCTCATGTCGCACTTCATCGTCTCGTTGTGGCCGGCCGGCTTCAGCGAGATGCCGCCCGAGTCGTAGGTGATGCCCTTGCCCACGTAGGCCAGGGACTTCTCCGCCTTGGGGTGGGTGTACGCGAGCTTCACCAGCCGCGGGCCGTTGGCCGCGCCCTGGCCGACGCCGAGGATGCCGCCGTAACCGCCCTTGACGAGGGCCTTCTCGTCGAGGATCTGCACCTTGATGCCGTGCTCCTTGCCGGCGGCGGCGGCGACGGCGGCGAACGACTCGGGGTAGAGGTCGTTCGGCGGGGTGTTGATCAGGTCGCGGGCGCGGTTGATCTCCTCGGTGAGCGCGACGGCACGCTCGGCCGCGGCCTTGTACGCCTTGTCGCGCGGCTTGGCGCCGAGCAGAGCGACCTCGGCGAGGGGCTCCTTCTTGCCGTTCTTGCTGCTCTTGGAACTCCCGGAGAGACCGCCGTTGCCGTCCTGGTACGCGGTGAAGGCGTAGGCGCCCAGCAGCGCGCCCTCGGCGATCGCCTCCGCGTCCTCAGTGGCCTCGATCGGCAGCGCGAAAGCCGCCTTCTTCGTGCCGGTCAGGGCGCGCGCCGCGGAACCGGCGGCCCGCCGCAGCACCTCGGCCTGGTAGGTCTCGTCCTTCTCCGGGGCCGTACCGAGACCGACGGCCAGCACGACCGGCGCCTTCAGCCCGGACGGCGCGGGCAGCTTGGTCACTTCGCCCTCGGCACCGGAGGCACCGAGGGTCTCCAGGACGGTGGCGAGCTTTCCGCCGAAGGCCTTGTCCACGGCCTCCGCGCCAGTGGCGACGACAAGTCCGCTGCCGCCCTGCGGGCTCTTCGCTACGCCGACGACGATCGCGTCGGCGCGCAGCGTCGCCGCGCCGGCCGTGCTGAGAGTGAGAGCAGTCACGGTGGTGATTTCTCGCTTCCGTTTGAGTTCTGTGGCCGAAGAGGTGGGGTCGGCCGTGCCCGGCGCATCGTAGATCGGGCGAGTCGGCGCGCCGCAACGAGCCTACGCGCGCTGGGGAGGTTCGCTCACACCAGCGGGTGTTCACCCATCCGGGGTGTCTCTGATGCGATCACCGCGAGAGGCGGTGAGTCCTACGTCACACTCGGGCCGAATACGCAAGGCGGCAACGCGCTGCTTTGCATGATTTCCACAGATCCTCCCCGGGGCATCCACAAGGGGAGGCCTTCAAGGGGCGGGGAGTGCGCCATGGCGTACGGATTCAGTTCGAGTGATCACGAGCAGAGGGGGTCCGCGACGGACGAGGCACATGAGCGGGGGGCGCGGCGGGACCAGGCCGCCGGGCGGCGGTCCGGGGCCGGACGGTCGCAGGCGGGCCGCCCCGGCGCGCCGGGCGCACAGCGCGCATCCGGCAGGCGTGGCGGCAGGGTGGCCATGGCGCTGACGGCGTCCGCGCTGCTCGCCACGGCGCTCCCCGCGTCGACCGCCGCGGCCGCGGAGGACGCGATCGCGCCGAGGATCGACCTCAGGGTGCTGGTGGTCGACGACGGTGGCGAAGCGGTGGCGGCGGTGACCTCGGAGCTGCGCAGCACCGGGGTCCCGTACAGCGTCCTCAACCTGAACGCCGCGGGCAGGCCGCAGGTCAACGCCGCATTCCTGAGCGACACCGTGAGCGGCCGGCCGCGCGCCAAGTACCAGGGCGTGGTGGTTCCGAACGAGGCACCGTTCGGGACGAGCACGGCGGGTGCCGCCGAGCAGGCCGCGCTGGTCGCGTTCGAGAAGTCCTTCGGCATCCCCCAGGTCGACGCGTACACCTGGGCCCACCCGGGTGTCGGCCTGGACTACACCAGCGAGGGAGGCTGGGCCGGGACGCTCGACGGCACCGCCGCCGCCGTCACCACCGCGGGCCGCTCCGGGCCCTTCGCGTATCTCGACGGCGCGGTCACCTTCGAGGACAACTCTCCGTCGGTCCCCGAGAGCTACGGCTATCTGGCGCGCCCGCGCGAGGGCTTCACCAGCTATGTCGACGCGCCTGTGCCGGGCGGTGAAAACCGCGCCAGCCTGCTCGGCGAGTACGCCCACGACGGGCGCCGCGAGCTGGTCGTGACCTTCGCGTACAACCAGAACCAGCGGCAGTTCCGGCTGCTGGCGCGGGGCATCGTGGAATGGCTCACCCAGGGCGTCCACCTCGGGCAGAGCCGCAACTACTTCGCCGTGCACGTGGACGACGTCTTCGCGGCCGACGCCCGCTGGGACAGTGAGCGCAACTGCACGCCCGGGGACATCGACTGCGGCGGCGGCGAAGAGGACAGCACGCCGGACATCAGGATGACCGCGGCCGACGCGCAGTACGCCGCCCAGTGGCAGCAGACCAGCGGCCTGACACTGGACATGGTCTACAACGCGGGCGCGGGGGAGGAGTGGAAGGCGGAGCACGGAAACACGGACGCGCTCACCACGCAGCTGCTCGCCGACCGGGCCAAGTACCGCTGGGTCAACCACACCTACACGCACCCGTTCCTGGGCTGTGTGCAGGACGTGACCGTGGTCCCGTGGAAGTGCAGCAAGGACGCCGCGGGCAACACCCGCTGGGTGAGCCGTGCCGACATCTCCGGGCAGATCCGCGACAACCACAACTGGGGAGTGCAGAAGGGTCTCTCGGTCGACCGCGCGGAGCTGGTCACCGGCGAGCACTCGGGCCTCAAGACCTTGCCGCAGCAGCCGGTCGACAACCCCAACCTCGCCCCCGCGCTCGCCGAGAACGGTGTCAAGTGGATCGCCAGTGACAACTCCCGTGAGTCGCAGCAGCGTTCGGTGGGCAGCGCTCTCACCGTGCCCCGGTACCCGATGAACGTGTACTACAACACGGGCACGGCCGCCGAGATGGCGGACGAGTACAACTGGATCTACACGTCCCAGGCGGACGGCGGCAGCGGCATCTGTGAGAGCAACGCGGCCTCCACCTGCCTCGACGAGCCGCTGGACGCTCAGACCGGCTATGCGGAGCACATTGTTCCGCAGGAGGCCAGGATTGCCCTCGGGCATGTCCTCGCCAACGATCCCCGTCCGCACTATGTGCACCAGTCCAACCTGGCAGAAGGACGGATCCTCTACCCGGTGCTCAACCGGATTCTCGGTGACTACAGTGCACTGTTCGCCGACAGCGCACCTGTGGTGAACCTCCGCCAGCGCGACATCGGTGCCGAGCTGAGCCGCCGTACCGCCTGGCAGCAGGCGCTCGACAACGGGCGGGTGACCGCCTACCGGATCGGCACCACCGTCACCATTCAGGCGCCGTCCGGGGTCGCGATCCCGGTCACCACGCCCGAAGGCACCCGCAAGCAACTGCTGCTGGGGACTTCCGTCTTCGGCACCGCCTACGCGGGCAAGCGATCCGACTGGACCTCGCCGGACCTGCTGCAGTCCGCGGTCACTCTGAGTCTGCCCGCCTGATCCGGGCGGCATTCTGTGCCGCGTGATCCGTGACACGTGTCACCGGAGTGGCGGTGGCGGGGGGGGGGCGCGGGGGGGCGGGGGGGGGCGGGCCGGGGGCCCGGGCCCGGGGGGGGGGGCGAGGGGGGGGCGGGGGGGGGGGGCCGCGGGGGGGGCACCCCGGAGC
>NZ_JBHWIW010000005.1:103065-107077 GCF_042731955.1 Streptomyces sp. NPDC059828
GCAGTGCACGCTTCGCGAGGGGTGGGGGGGCGCCGCCGCGACGGCGGACGGGGCCCCCCCGGGCCCGGGGGGGGGGGGGGCGGCCCCCCGGGTGCGGGGCGGGGCCCACGCCGCTTCAGCGAGTCACAGCAGTGTCGCCAGCGCGACCAGCGCTGCCGTGGCCGCCGTCTCCTCGACCGCCCCGAACACATCGCCCGTCACCCCGCCGAAGCGGCGAACACAGTGCCGCAGAAGGAGTTCGGCCGTGAGCAGTGCGATGAGCAGGGCGGCCGCGACCGTGGCGGCGGTGTACCACGGAGCCGGGGCCCCGGACAGTGCGCCCGCTGACAGGCCCGCGCCCGCGGCCAGGACCAGCAGCGTGAGCGCGGCGGCGGCCCGTCGTGGCACGGTTGCCGCCACCGCCGCCCCCAGACCCTCGGGCCGGGCCGCGGGTACACCCGTACGCGAGGCGAGGGTGAGCGAGAGCCGCGCCACCACTCCCGCGAGCGCGGCCGCCACCGCGCCCCGGGCCCAGCCGCCGCTGTAGAGCTCGGCCAGGGCCGCGACCTGCGCCAGCAGTACGAAGAGCAGGGTGATCACCCCGAAGGGGCCGATGTCCGACTGCTTCATGATCCGCAGCGCGTCCGCGGCCGGTTTTCCGCTGCCCAGCCCGTCCGCCGTGTCGGCGAGCCCGTCGAGATGCAGCCCCCGGGTGAGCAGGGCCGGTACGGCCGCGGTGGCCACCGCGGCGAGCAGGTCTCCGGACCCCGCCACCAGCAGCAGCCCACCCGCGGCCGCGGCGCAGAGGCCGACGACCAGACCGGCGACCGGTGCCCACAGCATGCCCGCGCGGGCCGCCTCCCGGTCCCAGCGGGTGACCCGCACCGGCAGCACGGTGAGGGTGCCGAAGGCGAAACGTATGCCGGTCACGGGCCCGGCGGAGGTCCTGGAGCTCATCGCGCGCAGGGTAGCCCGTGAACCCCGGCGGTAGATTGCGCATAACGGGCAAAACGGGAGCGAGTGGGCATGAGTGACTGGTTTTACCGCAACATCGTGGAGCCGGGGAAGCTCCCGCTGCTGCTCGCGCTGGGCTCGTTCGTGCTGACCTTCCTGATCACCCGGGTCGTCACCCGGATGATCAGGGCAGGCAAGGGTCCGTTCCGTAACGTCAGCACCGGTGGGCTGCACATCCACCATGTCGTGCCCGGCGTGATCCTCACCGTGGTCGGCGGCTTCGGCTCCGTCGCCAGCAGCCAGCACACCGGCGCGGGCACCGTCGTCTTCGCGTTGATCTTCGGTATGGGCACGGGGCTCGTGCTCGACGAGTTCGCGCTGATCCTGCATCTCGACGACGTCTACTGGACCAACGAGGGCCGTAAGAGCGTGGAGGCCGTGGTGCTCACCGCGTCCGTGCTGCTGCTCTTCCTGGCTGGCTTCTCCCCGCTCGGCGTGGACAACCTCACCGAGGACGAACAGGACGACCGGCGGCTCTTCCTGTTCTTCGTCGCCGTCAACTTCTGCTTCGTCCTGATCACCCTGGTGAAGGGCAAACTGCGGATGGCGGTCATCGGCACCCTCGTGCCGTTCGTGGCCCTCTTCGGCGCGCTGCGGCTGGCCCGCCCCACGTCCCTCTGGGCCAAGCGCCTCTACCGGAGCCGTCCGCGTTCCCGGGCACGGGCGATCCTGCGCGCCTTCCGTCACGACAAACGCTGGACGGGGCCGCGCCGAAAGTTTCAGGACCTGATCGGCGGGGCTCCCGACCGGGTGACGGCGGTCTCCGCCTCCGGCGACGGGCCGGCTGCCCTGGCCGGCGGCGGAGTCCAGGGTTCGGTGCATGCCGGGGCGGGAGACGGTGCCCATGACACGTCCGGCGCCGGGGCGGGGGACGGCGCCCGTGACACGTCCGGTGCCGGGGCGGGTGATGTGCCACGGGACACCTCCCGTGAATCCGGTCCTCGCTGACGCCGACGTCCCCGCAGCGCCGTCACCGCACACACCAGCAGCACGGCGGCGATGGCCGCCAGATGCTCCTTGCCCGCGAGGTTGTTCTTGATGAGCACCTCGATCACCATCGCCGCGATCACCAGATTCATCGTCAGCCAGGCCCGGTACCGGTAACCCAGGTACAGGGCCAGACCGATGACCGCGGCCGACGGGCCGGTGTCCACGACATGGGCGTCAGAGGCGGGCAGTCCCAGCGGATTCTCAGGGCCCAGCGCGATCGCGATCCGTGCGTACATCGTCCCGGCCAGCGTGGACACATACGCGATCGCCAGCGTGCGCAGCCGCCCCAGGCAGATCTCGGCGATCCCGAACACCAGCAGGATCTGCGCCAGCGCACCCCACACCGGCAGGTCCAGCGCCGGTACGAACAGCGACAGCGGGGTGCGCAGTAGTGCCACCCACAGCGGGTACTCGGCCCGCACCGAGCCGATCACCTGCACCGGCTCGTACCCCCAGGGCTGGTTCTGGACCAGCTGGAAGACCGCGGTCAGACAGACCGCCGTGAGCGTCATCGGGACCGCCCGCCACCGCCGCTTCACGAGGGCGGTCCTGACGGCGCTGTACAGCGGCCCCCACTCGCGGCGCGCGAAGGCGCGCGCGCCGTCGGCGCTCGGTTTGGACGGCATGAATCGCGGCTCCCGGATGGGTCGGAACGTGGCCACGTTCGAAGACCGGTCTGGGCACCGCGAGGTTGAGTGTCACCTGGGTGTTTCCGAGCCCGCCCGGCCGGGCGGGCGAGGAGCGCGTCAGTGCACTTCGTGCTTGTGGTCCTCGGCGTCCGTGGCATCCGGGCCGTCCGGGGTGCGCTCGGGCAGCTCGGCCGCGAGGGCCGCGGACGCCTGCACGAACGGAAGAGCGAGCATGGCCCCTGTGCCCTCGCCGACCGTGACACCCTGGTCGAGCAGCGGGTGGAGCGCCATCCGGTCCAGCGCCTTGCCCTGCGCCGGTTCACCGCTGACCTGCCCCGCCAGCCACCAGTCCGGTGCCCGGAACGCCGCACGCTGCGCCACCAGGGCACACGCCGCCGACACCACCCCGTCGAGGATCACCGGCAGCCGCCGCACCGCGGCCTGCAGCAGAAAGCCCGTGATCGCCGCGAGGTCCGCCCCGCCGACCGTGGCCAGCAGCTCGAGCTGGTCGCCGAGCACCGGCCTGGCCCGCCGCAGCGCGTCGCGGATCGCCGCGCACTTGCGCATCCAGGTGAGGTCGTCGATGGCGACACCGCCACGGCCGGTCACCACAGAGGCGTCGGTGCCGCACAGCGCGGCGACCAGGGTCGAGGCGGGGGTGGTACCGCCCACACTGAGATCGCCGAGCACGACGAGGTCGGTGCCCGAGTCGGCCTCCTCGTCGGCGACCGCCATACCGAGGCGTACGGCCCGCTCCGCCTCGTCGCGGGTGAGGGCGTCCTCGATGTCGATGCGCCCGCTGCCGCGCCGCACCCGGTGGCGTACGACCTCGGCGGGCAGCAGCTCCGGGTCGCAGTCGAGCCCGGCGTCGACCACCCGCACCGGCACGTCCATCCGCCGGGCCAGCACCGCGACGGGGCTCGCCCCGTCCAGCACGGCCCGCACCAGGGTGTACGCGCTGCCCGCGGGCCGCCCCGACACGCCCAGCTCGGCGACCCCGTGGTCCCCGGCGAACAGCACCGCCTTCGGCCGCTCCACGGGACGTACGGGCACGGCCCCCTGGGCAGCCGCCAGCCACTCCCCGAGCTCGTCGAGCCGCCCCAGGGCACCGGGCCGCACGACCAGCCGCTCACGGCGTTCCTCGGCGTCGCGCCGGACACCGCTGTCGGGGCGCTCGATCAGATCGGAGAAGTCGTCGAGATTCAGCGGGCTCATTCGCCGAACAGTACCGGCAGCGCGCCGCTGCCGGGCCGCTGGGCCATGCCCGGGTGATCTTTGCGGATCGGCCCGCGTCATCAGGTCCGGTGAGCCCCCTGGCCGTGGGGGGGGGGCCCGGCCCCCCCCCCCCAGGGCCCCCCCCCAGGCGGCGGGCGGGGCGGCCCGGCGCGCGCCGCGCCGCC
>NZ_JBHWIW010000005.1:107087-212944 GCF_042731955.1 Streptomyces sp. NPDC059828
GGGTGGCCCACCCGTGTTTTTTTTTCGCGGAGCGCCCGATACATCCGGCGCGGGGCCCCCCGGGGGGTGTGGGGGGGCCCGCCCCCCCCCCCGCCTCGGCCCCGCCCCCTTGGGGGCGCGGGGAACTGCGCGGCCGGCCGCGACGGACCGTCACTCCGGGGCCCGGGTGACGCACCGGGATTCTGGCGGAGCGCTCGGGACCTCAGCCCCGCAGGGCCACCGGCTGGCCCGCCACGACCAGGAGCAGGTGCTCGCACTCGGCGGCGAACGCCGCGTTCAGGCGGCCGAGTTCGTCGCGGAAGCGGCGGCCCGACGCCGTCGCGGGCACTACGCCCGACCCCACCTCGTTGGTGACCGCGACGATCGTGCGGCGCGTGGCGCGCACCGCCGCGACGAGGTCCACGACATGGCGGTGGAGCGCCTCCCGGCCCGAGCGCTCCCACACCTCGTCGTCCCAGGCGTCCACCCGGTCCATCGCGTCGGTCAGCCACAGGGACAGGCAGTCGATCAGCAGCGGGGCTCCGTCCTGGGCCAGCAGCGGGACCAGGTCGCAGGTCTCCAGCGTGCGCCAGGAGCCCGGCCGGCGTTCGCGGTGGGCCGCGACCCGGGCCTTCCAGTCCTGGTCGTCGGCGCGGGGCCCGCTGGTCGCCACGTACAGCACGTCGGGGAAGGACTCCAGCCGGCGTTCCGCCTCCAGTGACTTCCCGGACCGCGCCCCGCCCGTGACCAGGGTGCGGAGCGGCACATCCGGCACCGCGCGGTAGTCGCCCACGGTCAGCGTCGTACCGTCCGGCACGGTCCGCGCCCCCGCCGCCGCGAGCCGGCGGTCCAGCTCGGGGCCCGGTGGCACGTCGTGGTCGACATGGACCGCGACCACATCCGTCGTCGGGCTCACCGCCCCTGCGGCGCGCAGCCGGGCGAGACCGTCGGGGCGGCCGATGACATCGGCGAGAACCATGTCGTACGGAGCCGTCCCGTTCGCGGTGCTCGCGACCCCCGCGGGCGCTCCGCCGGGCGGCAGGTAGAGCAGTCTGTCGCCGTCCGGCGAGGTCACCTCGTAGCCCGTGCCCGGTGAGTCCATCGGCACCGCCCGCACCCGGTGTCCGCTGATCAGCGTCAACTCCTGGCCGTCCGGCACCCGCCCGGCGGTCGGCAGGCCCACCGGCAGCTCCACCGCGGGCCCGTCGTGCGGATGCGTCAGCAGCACCTGCCGTACGCCCACCAGCGAGCGCCCCGCCCGGGCGGCGGCCAGCGCGGCCCCGGGGGTCAGATCGAGCAGCAGCGCCGCGTCGACCAGCAGAGCGGTCACAGCGCGGGCATCCGTGCCGCGAGCGGCCGCGCAGACGGCGCAGGGGCAGTCGGGGCGGGGGAGCCCGCTGGGGGCGCCGGTGCCGAGCAGAGTCACTTCCACAGGACGATCCTCCCGCGCCGCCGCTGCCGGTGCTCGCCCGGCTACGCTGCGGGCAGCAATCCGATCAGTTCCCGGGAGGCGCATATGGCGTGGACGTGGCGGTTCGAGAAGGCCGACGGGACGGAGGTCAGCCCGTCCGTGGAGCCGGAGGAGTTCAGCACCCAGGGAGACGCCGAGTCCTGGATCGGCGAGGTCTGGAAGGAGTTGCTCGAGGGCGGCGCCGAGCAGGTGTTCCTCTTCGAGGACGGCAGCGAGATCTACGGACCCATGAGCCTGCACGCCGAAGGGGCGTGACGCGGCTCAGGCCCCTGCCCGTTTCGACGGCCCGGCGGCGGCCCACCACGGCCGCCGCCGCGGGGCACCGGACCCGATCCGGTGCCGTGTACCTGTCAGCCGCGTACTCCGCACAGATGCAGCAGCGCCGCCACCGCCCGGTACGGGTCCGTCCGGCCCGCCCGGTCCTCCGCCGCCACCAGACGCTCCAGCGACGCGCCGGACGGCAGCTCCGCCTCGTTCGGGATGGTGTCCGTGAAGACCCGCACCCCGTACCAGGCGTGCAGCGGCGCCGCGATCCCCGCCAGCGTCGCCGTCAGATCCGACAGCCGGTCGGCCCGCACGGTCAGACCGAGCCGGTTGGTGTACGCGTCCGTGTCGAAGGCGGCCAGCGCTCCCGGCCAGTCGCCGCCGAGCCCCGGCCGCATGGCCAGCGCGTCCCCGTTGCGCACCAGCAGCGAGAGCAGGCCGCCGGGGGCCAGCATCCGGGCCAGCCCCGCGAGCATCGCGTCGCGGTGCTCCACGTACATCAGCACGCCATGGCACAGCACCACGTCGAACGCACCCGGCAGGAAGTGCACCCCGGTGTCCCGGCCGTCGCCCTCGATCATCCGGAAGCGCTCCTGGATGCCGGCGGGCTCCGTCGACAGCGCCTCACGCGCCACCGCCAGCATCCCGGGATCGGCCTCGAGACCCGTCACCGTGTGCCCGGCCCGTGCCAGCCGCAGGGCCTGGGTGCCCTGGCCCATACCGACATCGAGGATCCGCAGGCGTTGTCCCACCGGGAAGCGCGCCGCTATCTGCTCATCGAGCTGGCGCCCGACAAGCTCCTGCCGGACGGTGTTGCGCAGCCCGCCGAGGCCCTCGATCCAGGCCGCCGCGCCGCCACCGAAACCGGAAACACCAGGAACACGAGGGGAGACATCGGAGGCGCCGGAGACACCCGACGCCCCGGAAACGTCAGTACTCAGGGCCGCTCTCCGCGCTTGACCTGGGGCTTCGGCAGCCGCAGCCGGCGCATCTGGAGCGAACGCATCAGGCCGTACGCCACCGCGCCGCGCTTCGGCTCGTCGGGGAAGCGCTCCTTCAGCTGCTTCTTCAGCCGGATGGAGATGCCGATCGAGTCGACGATGATCAGCACGATGACGCCCATCCACAGCAGCAGCGCGATGTTCTGGAGCTGCGGCACGCGGATCATGGAGAGCACCAGGATCACGACGGCCAGCGGCAGGAAGAACTCCGCGATACAGAAGCGTGAGTCGATGAAGTCGCGCACGAAGCGGCGCACCGGACCCTTGTCGCGGGGCGGCAGATAGCGCTCGTCGCCACCTGCCAGTGCCTCACGCTGCTTGGACAGGTCGGCACGGCGCGCCTCGCGCTGGCGGCGCGCGGCGTCCTTGCGGTCGACCGGGGCCGACTGCGCACGGCGGCGCTGGCCCTGGGCGTCATTCCGCTTCGGGGTGGGCCTGCCCTTGGGGGCCTCAGGGTCGCGGGGCTGCTTGGAGAGGTCCGCCGTCACCTTGTCGGTGGGGGCCTTCTCATCCTTCGAACGGCTACCAAACACAAAACACAAGGGTACGGGGTGATGAGAGGCAGCGGTGCCGAAGGCCCCCCTGGACTTTTCCCGGACTTCCGCCGGACTCCGTCCGGGCCCTTGCAACGATCCCCGTGCGGCGCGCGTCTCTGTCCCTGAGGGCCTTCTCCTCCCTGCGCTGGATCAGGGTGGACGGCAGGTCGTTCCTGGGGAGGAGCGCATCCGCGCTCGAACAGTGCGGTAATGGAACCAGGGCCCGTACTGTGGGTTCTGGAGTAGCTGGAGCCAGTCCGTCAGAAGGGGGCGCGCGAAGCCCATGAGCGGTGTCATGAAGCGTATGGGGATGATCTTCCGCGCGAAGGCAAACAAGGCCCTTGACCGGGCCGAGGATCCGCGCGAGACCCTCGATTACTCGTACCAGAAGCAGCTTGAGCTGCTGCAGAAGGTACGCCGCGGCGTCGCCGACGTGGCGACCTCCCGCAAACGCCTGGAGCTGCAGCTCAACCAGCTCCAGGGCCAGTCCTCGAAGCTCGAGGACCAGGGCCGCAAGGCACTCGCGCTCGGTCGCGAGGACCTGGCCCGTGAGGCGCTGTCCCGCCGCGCCGCCCTCCAGCAGCAGGTCACCGACCTCGAGACCCAGCACCAGACCCTTCAGGGCGAGGAGGAGAAGCTCACCCTCGCGGCCCAGCGGCTCCAGGCCAAGGTCGACGCCTTCCGTACGAAGAAGGAGACGATCAAGGCCACCTACACCGCGGCCCAGGCGCAGACCCGGATCGGCGAGGCGTTCTCCGGGATCTCCGAGGAGATGGGCGACGTCGGCCTGGCGATCCAGCGCGCCGAGGACAAGACGGCCCAGCTCCAGGCGCGCGCTGGCGCGATCGACGAACTGCTCGCCTCCGGTGCGCTGGACGACCCCACGGGCATGGCGAAGGACGACATCGCCGCCGAGCTGGACCGGATCTCCGGCGGCACGGACGTGGAGCTGGAGCTCCAGCGGATGAAGGCCGAGCTGGCGGGAGGCAGCGGCGCTCAGCAGCAGGCCATCGAGGGCGGCGACGGCTCGACACAGGACCGGCCGAACCTCAACAAGCAGTGATGAGCGGTAGGGACGGCGCGTCATGATCGTAAGGATCATGGGGGAGGGCCAGTGGAGGGTCGACAACGGTCACTTCGACGAGCTGAACACGCTGGACGACGAGCTCCTCGCGGAAATGGAGTCGGGTGACGAGCCCGGCTTCCGCCGCACGCTGTGCGGACTGCTCGACGCGGTCCGCCGGCTCGGCGCTCCACTGCCCGACGACTCGCTTGAGCCGTCGGAGCTGATCCTGCCCTCTCCGGAGGCGACGCTTCAGGAAGTCCGCGACATGCTCAACGACGACGGTCTGATTCCCGGTTGACTCTGGGTGCTGTTCCGGCCCCCTGCCTTTCGGCGGGGGCCGACCCCGGTCCGGTGGCCCTCCCTCTGGCCGTGCGTGACCTTGGGCCCTCCCTCGGCCGTGCGTGACCTTGGCCACCAAGGCGCTGCCCATCACCCGCTCTGACCTCCCGCGATGCCGTGACGCGGGGCCGCGCGGGCAGGAGGGCAGCCCGTACCGTTGCTTGTCGTGACGGCCCTACCGACCCGAACCAGCAGGCTTCAGCGCACCCGTGGCTGGCTGCGGGAGCACCCTCTCGCGTTCGATGCCGCGCTGGCGTCCGGTGTGCTCGTCTGCATGGTCGGCATGTCGTTCGCCGATCCGCACGGGCCGCACGGGCCCACCTTCGGGGCACGCACACCGCAGCCGCACGCCTTGGTGCTGATGCTGCTCGCCGCGGTCGTGCTGGTCTTCCGGCGCCGCAGGCCGGTGCCCGTACTGGCCGTCACGGGCGCCCTGTCCGCGGTGGAGTGCATCGTCGGGGATCCGCCCGCGCCGGTGGTGATGACGGCGGTGGTCGCCCTGTTCACGGTCGCCGCCCGCACCGACCGCCCCACCACCTGGCGGGTAGGGCTGCTGTCGATGACGGTGCTGACGGCGACCGCGATGCTGTTCAGCTCCGCGCCCTGGTACAGCCAGGAGAACATCGGGGTGTTCGCCTGGACCGGGATGGCAGCCGCGGCGGGCGATGCCGTACGCAGCAGGCGGGCGTTCGTCGACGCCATGCGGGAGCGTGCCGAGCGAGCCGAGCGGACCCGTGAGGAGGAGGCGCGCAGGCGGGTCGCGGAGGAGCGGCTGAGGATCGCCCGGGACCTGCACGATGTCGTGGCGCATCACATCGCCCTGGTCAACGTCCAGGCCGGGGTGGCGGCGCATGTCATGGACAAGCGCCCCGACCAGGCGAAGGAGGCGCTCGGGCACGTACGGGAGGCCAGCCGGTCCGCGCTCAACGAACTGCGCGCCACGGTCGGTCTGCTGCGGCAGTCC
Source organism: Streptomyces sp. NPDC059828 (assembly GCF_042731955.1). NCBI lineage: Bacteria > Bacillati > Actinomycetota > Actinomycetes > Kitasatosporales > Streptomycetaceae > Streptomyces > Streptomyces sp. NPDC059828. Next base: position 112,708 of record NZ_JBHWIW010000005.1, read on the forward strand.
GGCGATCCGGAGGCCCCGACCGAACCAGCCCCCGGCCTTGCCGGGCTCGACCGGCTGCTGGAGACGTTCCGCCAGGCGGGACAGCCGGTCGAGCTGGCCAGGACCGACCACGGCACCACGCTGCCCGCGGCCGTCGACCTGGCGGCCTACCGGATCATCCAGGAGGCCCTGACCAATGTGCAGAAGCACGCGGGGGCGGCGGCCGGGGCCGAGGTGAGTGTCGTACGGGTGGGCCGGACCGTCGAGGTCACGGTGCTCGACAGCGGGACGGAGGCCACGCCGGGCGATGCCGACGGTGGTGGGCATGGGCTCATCGGTATGCGCGAGCGGGTCACCGCGCTCGGCGGCACCCTCAGTGCCGGGCCCCGCTACGGCGGCGGCTTTCGCGTGCAGGCGATACTGCCGATCAACACCCATGCGGAGGGGGACGCATGACGATCAGGGTGCTGCTCGCCGACGACCAGGCGCTGTTGCGCAGCGCGTTCAGGGTGCTCGTGGACTCCGAGCCCGACATGGAAGTGGTCGGTGAGGCGGCGGATGGCGCCGAGGCCGTGGCCGTGGCCCGCGCGCAGTGCCCCGACGTGGTGCTCATGGACATCCGGATGCCGGGCACGGACGGGCTCGCCGCCACCCGCCTGATCAGCGCCGATCCCGCGCTCGCCGCGGTGCGGGTGGTCATGCTGACGACCTTCGAGGTGGACGAGTACGTGGTCCAGTCGCTGCGCGCCGGGGCCTCCGGCTTCCTCGGCAAGGGCGCGGAACCGGAGGAGCTGCTCAGCGCCATCCGTATCGCCGCCGCGGGCGAGGCGCTGCTGTCACCCGCCGCGACGAAGGGGCTCATCGCCACCTTCCTCGCCCAGGGTGGCGGTTGGGACGACGATCCGGACTCCGGGGCGTACTCGGAGCGGCTGGCGGCACTGACCGGACGTGAGCGCGAGGTGCTCGTCCTGGTCGGGGGCGGGCACTCCAACGACGAGATCGCCGTGCGGCTGGAAGTCAGCCCGCTGACGGTCAAGACCCATGTCAACCGGGCGATGGCGAAGCTGGGAGCGAGAGACAGGGCTCAATTGGTGGTATTCGCCTATGAATCGGGCCTGGTCCGTCCTCGGGTGGAGTGAGACGCCACCCGCGTGTACTCCGTTCGGAGTATGCGCGGCATAAGGATCTGGACCTGGGGGCGACGGATTCACCCGTGCGAATGGCCGATCGTATAAGCGGGCAACCCCCGCGCCCGTCCTGAGTACGCCATGTAAGCCGCAGAAGCCACAGAAGAGAGACCCCATGTCCTGGCTGTCCAGATTCAGCCTCGCGCAAAGGGCCCTGATAGGGCTGATGTCGATCGTCGCGATCATCTTCGGAGCGATCGCCATCCCCCAGCTCAAGCAGCAGCTGTTCCCCTCGATCGAACTCCCGATGGTGTCGGTGCTGGCCCCCTATCAGGGCGCGTCTCCCGATGTGGTCGAGAAGCAGGTCGTCGAACCCCTTGAGAACACCATCAAGGCCGTCGACGGCATCAAGGGCATCACCTCCACGGCGAGCGAGGGCAACGCCGTGATCATGGCCTCGTTCGACTACGGGGACGAGGGCACCAAGCAGCTCGTCGCCGATGTCCAGCAGGCCGTCAACCGCGCCCGGGTCCAGCTCCCCGACGATGTCGACCCGCAGGTGGTCGCCGGTTCCACCGACGACATGCCGACCGTCGTGCTCGCCGTCAGCTCGGACAAGGACCAGCAGGCGCTGGCCGATCAGCTCGAGCGGACCGTGGTGCCGGCGCTTCAGGACATCGAGGGCGTCGGTCAGGTCACCGTGGACGGGGTCCAGGACCTCCAGGTGTCCGTCACCCCCGACGACAAGAAGCTGGCCGCGGCCGGGCTGAACGTGCAGGCGCTCACCGAGGCGCTCACCGCCGGCGGCGGGACCATGCCCGCGGGCTCGTTCTCCGAGGCGGGCAGCAGCCGTACGGTCCAGGTCGGCGGGGGTTTCCGCTCGCTGAAGCAGATCGAGGACCTGCGCATCGCACCCGCGGCCGGTCCGGATGCCGGGGCGGACAAGGGCGGCAAGCCGGTGCGCCTGGGTGACATCGCCACGGTGAAGCAGGAGGAGTCGCAGCGCGTCTCCATCACCCGTACCAACGGCAGGCCCAGCCTCGCCGTCCTCGCCACCATGGACAAGGACGGCAGCGCCGTCCGCATCTCCGACGCGGTCAAGGACAAGCTGCCCGAGCTCCGCAAGGACCTCGGCTCCGGCGCCGAGCTGTCCGTGGTCTCGGACCAGGGACCGGCCGTCTCCAAGTCGATCTCGGGCCTGACCACCGAGGGTGCGCTCGGCCTGTTGTTCGCGGTGGTGATCATCCTGGTGTTCCTCGGCTCGCTGCGTTCGACCCTCGTCACCGCGGTCTCCATCCCGCTGTCCGTCGTGCTCGCGCTGATCGTGCTGTGGACCCGCGACCTCTCGCTCAACGTGCTCACCCTGGGCGCGCTGACGATCGCCATCGGCCGGGTCGTCGACGACTCGATCGTGGTCCTGGAGAACATCAAGCGGCACCTCGGCTACGGCGAGGACCGCGAGGCGGCGATCATCACCGCCGTACGGGAGGTCTCCGGTGCCGTCACCTCGTCCACGCTGACCACCGTCGCCGTCTTCCTGCCGATCGGTCTGGTCGGCGGCATGGTCGGCGAGCTCTTCGGCTCGTTCTCGCTGACGGTCACCGCGGCACTGCTCGCCTCGCTGCTGGTGTCCCTGACGGTCGTCCCCGTCCTGTCGTACTGGTTCCTCCGCGCCCCCAAGGACGTGCGGGGGCTCGACCCTGACGAAGCGCGCCGCAAGGCGGAGGAGAAGGAAGCCCGCAGCCTGCTTCAGCGCGGCTATGTGCCGGTGCTGCGGTTCGCGACACGCCGCCGCCTCACCAGCGTGGTGCTCTCCCTCGTCGTGCTGTTCGGCACCTTCGGCATGGCCGGTCTGCTGAAGACGAACTTCTTCGACCAGGGCGAGCAGGAGGTCATGTCGGTCAAGCAGAAGCTGAAGCCCGGCACCAGCCTGGAAGCGGCCGACGCGGCCGCGGCGAAGGTCGAGAAGGTCCTCGACGGGATCGCCGAGATCAAGGACTACCAGGTCACGGTGGGCTCGTCCGGCTTCATGGCGGCCTTCGGCGGCGGCACCGGTGCCAACCAGGCCTCCTACCAGATGACGCTCAAGGACGCCTCCTCCTACGAGAAGGTCCGCGACCGCATCAACGAGGAGCTCGGCAAGCTCGACGGCATCGGCGACACGACCATCGCGGCCGGTGACGGCTTCAACAACCAGGACCTGAGCGTCGTGGTGAAGGCCGCCGACCCGAAGGTGCTGCGCAAGGCGTCCGAGCAGGTCCGTGCCGAGGTCGCCAAGCTGGACGACGTCACCGACGTGCAGAGTGACCTGTCGCAGTCCGTGCCGCGGATCTCCGTCAAGGGCACCGCGAAGGCGGCGGATGCCGGCTTCAACGACACCACGCTCGGGTTCGCGGTGGCCCAGGCGGTGCGCGGTACCCCGGCGACGAAGGCGATCCTCGACGACAGCGAGCGGGATGTCGTCATCACCTCCGCCAAGCCGGCCACGACCATGGCCGAGCTGAAGAAGCTGCCGCTCGGCCCGGTGAAGCTCGGTGACATCGCCGAGGTCAAGCTGGTGCCCGGCCCGGTCTCGATGACCCGCATCGACGGCGCCCGCGCGGCGACGATCAAGGCGAAGCCGACCGACGACAACACGGGTGCGGTGGGCAACGCGCTCCAGGCGAAGATCGACGGCCTGGATCTGCCCGAGGGCGCGACCGTCTCCATCGGCGGTGTCTCCGAGGACCAGGCCGAGGCCAACGCCCAGCTGGGCCTGGCGATGCTGGCGGCCATCGCGATCGTCTTCATGCTGCTGGTCGCCACCTTCAGGTCGCTGGTCCAGCCGCTGATCCTGCTGGTGTCCATCCCCTTCGCGGCGACCGGCGCGATCGGTCTGCTGGTGGCCACGGGTACGCCGATGGGCGTTCCGGCGATGATCGGCATGCTGATGCTCATCGGCATCGTGGTGACCAACGCGATCGTGCTGATCGACCTCATCAACCAGTACCGGGCCCAGGGCCTGGGCGTGGTCGAAGCCGTGATCGAGGGCGGGCGGCACCGTCTGCGCCCGATTCTGATGACCGCTCTCGCGACGATCTTCGCGCTGCTGCCGATGGCGCTGGGCGTCACGGGAGAGGGCGGCTTCATCGCGCAGCCGCTGGCGGTGGTGGTGATCGGTGGTCTCGTGACCTCCACGATGCTCACGCTGCTGCTGGTGCCGACGCTGTACGCGATGGTGGAGCTCCGCAAGGAGCGCCGCCGTGCGAAGCGGGCGGCCAAGCGGGCCGCCTCGGCGTCTTCCGAGCCCACGGAGTCCCCGACCCCCGCGGGCGTCTGACCCCTCGGGCCTCGTAGGACCTGCCCCCGGTACCGGATTCACCCCCGGTGCCGGGGGTCTCACGTTTCCCGGCCCACCGCACGGGGTGCGGTGGGCCGCGGAAACACCGCCGCCCCGCACGCGGCGAGGAACCGTGTACGGGGCGGCGGGATCACGGGGGCAGCGCCCCGTTACGGCAATGCGAGCATGCGTTCGAGGGCGAGCTTCGCGAAGCTCTCGGTCTCCGGGTCGACCTGGATACGGTTCACCAGGTTCCCCTCCGCGAGGGACTCCAGGGCCCAGACGAGGTGCGGAAGGTCGATCCGGTTCATCGTCGAGCAGAAGCACACTGCCTTGTCGAGGAACACGATCTCCTTGCCCTCGTCGGCGAAACGGTTCGCCAGACGGCGTACCAGGTTCAGCTCGGTGCCGATCGCCCACTTGGAGCCGGCCGGAGCCGCCTCGAGGGTCTTGATGATGTACTCCGTGGAGCCCACGTAGTCCGCAGCGGCGACGACCTCGTGCCTGCACTCGGGGTGCACCAGCACGTTGACCCCCGGGATGCGCTCGCGGACGTCGTTCACGGAGTCCAGCGAGAAGCGGCCGTGCACCGAGCAGTGGCCGCGCCACAGGATCATCTTCGCGGCCCGGAGCTGCTCCGGCGTCAGCCCGCCGTTCGGCTTGTGCGGGTTGTAGACGACGCAGTCGTCGAGGGACATCCCCATGTCGCGGACCGCGGTGTTCCGGCCGAGGTGCTGGTCCGGCAGGAAGAGCACCTTCTCGCCCTGCTCGAAGGCCCAGTCGAGGGCCCGCTTGGCGTTGGACGAGGTGCAGATGGTGCCGCCGTGCTTGCCGGTGAACGCCTTGATGTCGGCGGAGGAGTTCATGTACGAGACCGGGACGGTCACGTCGGTGATGCCCGCCTCGGCGAGGACGTCCCAGCACTCGGCGACCTGCTCGGCCGTGGCCATGTCGGCCATGGAGCAGCCGGCCGCGAGGTCCGGCAGCACGACCTTCTGGTCGTCGGTGGTCAGGATGTCCGCGGACTCCGCCATGAAGTGCACACCGCAGAAGACGATGTACTCCGCCTCGGGCCGCGCCGCCGCGTCCTTGGCGAGCTTGAAGGAGTCGCCGGTGACATCGGCGAACTGGATGACCTCGTCGCGCTGGTAGTGGTGACCGAGCACGAAGACCTTGTGCCCGAGCTTCTCCTTTGCCGCACGGGCCCGCTCCACCAGGTCCGGGTCGGACGGGGAGGGGAGGTCCCCGGGGCACTCGACACCCCGCTCGCTCCTGGGGTCGGCCTCCCGGCCGAGCAGCAGCAGGGCGAGCGGCGTCGGCTGGACGTCCAGGACGTCCCGTACCGGCGCGGTCTGGGCGGTGTGGGCGGTGGTCACGTCACGCACCCTTTCTTCTCTGCGGTCAGCGCGGCGAAGCCGCTCCGGTTGGACCGGGGCTGCGTCGCCGGGAATCCTTTTCGTCTATTTGACGCTATCTATCATAACCGCTTCACGTCACTTTGACGATGGCGATAGCGTCGATGTGACGCAATTCCCGATCCACAGGTCCGTGCCTCCAGGAGAGCGCGTGTGCGAGCATGAAGGGGAAAGACTAGGGCGCGCCCGGAATGAATCGGCGGCCCGGCCGGTTGCCAACGTCGGCAAGCAGTCTCCGTACAACCCGGGAGAGAAGCAGATGTCCGTATCGGACGAGACCACCACCGTGAGCGACGGCATCCTCCTGTCCGACGCCGCCGCGGGCAAGGTCAAGGCCCTGCTGGACCAGGAAGGCCGGGACGACCTGGCGCTGCGCGTCGCCGTTCAGCCCGGCGGCTGCTCCGGCCTGCGGTACCAGCTCTTCTTCGACGAGCGCACCCTCGACGGTGACGTCGTGAAGGACTTCGACGGTGTGAAGGTGGTCACGGACCGCATGAGCGCTCCGTACCTGGGCGGCGCCTCGATCGACTTCGTCGACACCATCGAGAAGCAGGGCTTCACGATCGACAACCCGAACGCGACGGGCTCCTGCGCCTGCGGAGACTCGTTCAGCTGAGGCACCCACACATCCGAACGCCGAAAGGGTGGTGACCCCGGTCCAGCCGGGGTCACCACCCTTCCGTGCGTGCCGGCCTACTTCAGGGGCACCGTCTGGCCCGTGGTGTCCACGACCTTCCGGTCACCCAGCGGCTGAGCAAGCGTGACCTTGGCCGTCAGCTCCTTGGCGATCAGGATGCAGACCTTCCCCGGGTCCTTGCGCGTCTCGGTGATGTGCACCTTGACCTCGGACCCGCTCGCCTCCGCCTTGCCCTCGTAGTCGCTGCACACACCGCCCCAGAAGCGCAGCGTGAGGGTGCGGCCGTCGCCCGAGACCGCGTACGACTCGACCTGGCGCGTGGTGGTCTCCGGCAGTTGGGACGGATCGGGGGACTTCGACGGCGACGCCCCCGGGCCCGGCTGCTTCAGATACTTCGGGTCCACCGCCGGGTGCGTGATCGTGAACGGCTTGGCGTCACCCTCAGGGTCCACCTCGAACAGCCACGACGGTACGAGCGCGGGCTTGCCGTCCACGGAGTGCACCGCGAGCCCGAAGACCGCCTTGCTGATCGTCACGGGCTCGGCGGAGCCGGAGCCCGGGTGGGGCTCACAGGGCGCGATCGGCTTGCCGGGGCCGCCCGGCGCGTCCGGGTTCGCGGCCGGGACGGGAGTCGCGCAGCCCCCGATGTTCCCGGAGGCAGCGCCCCCGGAGGCCTTGTTCAGCTGCTCCAGGGTCTTGTACGCGCTGATCACCGGGTATTCGGCGCCCTTCACGGGCTGGGCCAGCTGCCCGCTGCCGCCGACCACCTGGCCGTCGGCGCCCACCTGGATCCCGGTCAGCCAGCCGTACGTCGGCAGGCCCCCGATCTCCGGATCCGCGTTCACCACCCGGGCCGACCCCATCGTCTGGGAGGCGTCCAGCCGTGCCCCGCCCTGACCCACCGCGGCGAGCACGGGAGCGGCCGCCTTCTTCGCGGCCTCCTCGCTCACCGTCGCCTTGGCGGCGTCCGTGCTGGTACCAGCTCCGCCGTCAGGGCAGGGCCTGCCCTTGAGGCAGTTGTCGCCCTTGGGCGCGGCGCCGTACCGGGCGAACGTCCAGGTGCCCGGAGCCTGACGGCCGACCTGCAGTACCGGCCCGCCGGATTCTTTCTCCGCGGCGATCCGCCATACGTCGCCGACGGCCCGCGGGGTGCCCTCCACTCCAAGGGCCGCGGCCAGCCGGGTGACGTCTGCCTCGGCGACCGCGCCCTGCGCGCGGTACACGGGCGCGCTCTGAGGGCCGTCGGGCAGCTTCCCCTTCGCGCGGTACCGGGCGCCGTTCGGATCGGGCTCGCCCGGGGCGATCCCCGGTCGCGTGCCGCTCTCCGACGGACCGTCCAGGGCCAGCGGCGGGGGTGTGCTGCCGGAGGCCGGGGCGGCGGGGGAGCCGTCGGGGCCGTCGGAGGCGGTGGTCGCCCAGTACGCTCCGCCACCACCCACGAGCAGGACTGCCGCTGCCACCGAGGTGACGACCAGCTGGGAACGCCGCCGAGCCGAGTCCTCGGCGCCGGTGCTCTTGGTGGGCCGCTCCGTGCTGTTCACCGCATCGCTCCTTCAGTACCCGTCACACGTGTCCGTCTCAGAGGACACCCCTGTGACGGTACGAGGGGGCGTGCGGTTCCCGTACGTGCCGTGCCGTGCCGTGCCGGGAGCTGGAGCCTCAGCCGACGCGGGTCGGCTCTCGTCAGCGCTGGTGGGTGCTGGTCGGCGCCAGGCAGTACTGGGCAGCGCTGGTCAGCGCTGGGCAGTGTCAGTCAGCGAATGCAGGCATCGCGCCCACCAGTCGTGCCGAGGCGGCGGACACGACCACCCCGTTGATGAGCGACGGCGGCACCGGGGTGGACGGGGAGGTGGGTGCGGCGACCCAGTGCGGGGCCATCCGTGCGCTGCGGCCACGGAGCTCGGCGAGGCTGATCTCGGTGTCCCATGAGTGGTGCAGAGCGAAGGTTTTGGGCATGCGGGCACGTTAAGCACGTCAGGTTGACGGAAAAAAGACCTACTATCGGGTAGTTTTCGTACTGCAATGCGGGGTGCGGAAACCGGTAGCGTTAGCTGTCAACGCCGCCTCCCTCCAGGAGCACCTCGCCGTGCGAATCGCAGTCACCGGCTCCATCGCCACCGACCATCTCATGACCTTCCCCGGCCGCTTCGCCGACCAACTGGTAGCGGACCAGCTGCACACGGTCTCCCTCTCCTTCCTGGTCGACAACCTCGACGTGCGCAGGGGAGGGGTCGGCGCCAACATCTGCTTCGGTATGGGACAGCTCGGGACCCGCCCGATTCTGGTCGGCGCCGCCGGATCCGACTTCGACGAGTACCGCGCCTGGCTGGACCGGCACGGCGTGGACACCGAATCCGTACGGATCTCCGAGGTCCTGCACACCGCACGCTTCGTCTGCACCACCGACGCCGACCACAACCAGATCGGCTCCTTCTACACCGGGGCGATGAGCGAGGCTCGCCAGATCGAGCTGAAGTCGGTCGCGGACCGCGTCGGCGGCCTCGACCTGGTGCTCATCGGTGCCGACGACCCGGAGGCCATGCTGCGGCACACCGAGGAGTGCCGCTCCCGCGGTATCCCGTTCGCGTCGGACTTCTCCCAGCAGATCGCGCGGATGAACGGCGACGAGATCCGGATACTGCTGGACGGGGCGACCTACCTCTTCTCCAACGAGTACGAGAAGGGGCTCATCGAGTCGAAGACCGGCTGGACGGACGAGGAGATCCTGGGCCGCGTCGGCCACCGGGTCACCACCCTCGGTTCGCGCGGTGTGCGCATCGAGCGCGCGGGCGAGCCCGTCATCGAGGTGGGATGCCCGGAGGAGGACTCCAAGGTCGACCCGACCGGCGTGGGCGACGCCTTCCGTGCGGGCTTCCTCTCCGGTCTGTCCTGGGGCGTCGGCCTGGAGCGTGCCGCCCAGGTCGGCTGCATGCTCGCCACCCTGGTCATCGAGACCCTGGGCACCCAGGAGTACACCCTGCGCCGCGCCCACTTCATGGAGCGTTTCACCAAGGCGTACGGCCACGACGCGGGCGCCGAGGTCCAGGCGTTCCTGTCGTAGCCACGGCCCCGGCCCCCGGGTGTGTGATTCGCCCGGGGGCGGGGGACCGCGTCAGTCCACGCGGCGCACCACGTAACCCGTGCCGCCTTCCACACGGTGCTCGCCCGCGTACTCCTGCCCCCGCATCTCGCACCATGCGGGGATGTCCAGGCGCGCCGCCTCGTCGTCGGAGAGCACGGTGACCGTGCCGCCCACCGGCACGTTCCCGATGACCTTGGCCAGCTCGATCACGGGGATCGGGCAGCGCTTGCCGAGTGCGTCGACGACCAGCGTCCCGGCGTCGGCACCCGTACCGGCGTACGGCCCGGGGGAGACGGGGGCGTCGAGGTGGGCGCGTACCCCCGCCACGACCTCCGGCAGGACCTCGAGGAAGCGGTCCACGTCCCCCTCGGCGGTGCCGGGCGGCAGCGACACCCGCACATTGCCCTCGCTCAGCACCCCCATCGCCCGAAGCACATGGCTCGGGGCGAGCGTCGCACTCGTACACGACGAACCGGACGACACGGAGAAACCCGCCCGGTCCAGCTCGTGCAGCACCGTCTCCCCGTCGACATAGAGACAGGAGAAGGTGACGAGGTGGGGCAGCCGGCGCACCGGATCACCGACCACCTCGACATCCGGGACCAGCTCAGGGACCCTGGCCCGGATCCGGTCGATCAGGGCCCGCAGCCGGGCCGACTCGGCCACCGCCTCGTCCTGTACGGCGCGCAGCGACGCCGCCGCGGCCACGATGGCCGGGATGTTCTCGAAGCCGGGTGCCCGCCCCGATTCCCGCTCGTCCGCGGGGTCCTGGGAGGCGTACCGGACGCCCTTGCGCACCACGAGCAGCCCGACCCCGGCCGGTCCGCCCCATTTGTGTGCGCTGCCGGTCAGCAGCGACCAGTCCCCTTCGACCCGGCCCCAGGCCAGCGACTGCGCCGCGTCGACGAGCAGTGGCACCCCGGCCGCCCGGCACACCCCGGCGACCTCGGCGACCGGCTGCACCGTGCCCACCTCGTGGTTGGCGGACTGGAGGGCGGCCAGGGCGGTGTCCGGGCGCAGTGCCGCGCCGAAGTCTCCCGGTGACACCGCGCCGGCGCGGTCCACCGGCACCTCGGTGACATCGAAGCCCTCGGCGGCGTGCAGCACGGACGAGTGCTCGACCGCCGACACCGCCAGGTGCCGCCCGGTGCGCCGGCGCCCCGCCATCGCCCCGGCAAGTCCCGCGTGGACGGCACGAGTACCCGAACCGGTGAAAACGAGCTCGTCCGGGCGGCATCCCACGGCGTCCGCTGCCGCCTCCCTGGCGGCGTCGAGCAGCAGCCGAGCCCGCCGCCCCTCGCGGTAGAGCCGAGCCGGATCGGCCCAGCCCTCGTCGAGGGCGGCCTGGAGGGCCTGCCGGGCCACGGGATGCAGGGGAGCGGACGACGCGCTGTCGAAATAGGGCACGTAGCCACGCTAACGCGCTGCCGGGGACCGGCCGCGAAGCAGCCGTCAGAAGGCGCTGCGGCGCAGGTAGTAGGGGCTCGGGGGAGGCTGCCGGAACGGGCCGGTCCACCCCTTCGGGTCGTCGGACGGCGCGTTGGGCACCCTCCCCGCGCGACCCCAAATAGCGTCCAGTAGGGTTTGGTCCGCATAAACATCCAAACCCCTGCCCGCGTCAGGGCCGGCGACCGACCAGCGAGACGGCCGCAGCCGACCGCGCGGGCGAGACTCTCGGGAAGGCGCTACGTGAGTCCCAACGGCTCCGACCTCCCCCACGGCCCGCAGGGCGTGGGAGGCACCCCCATGCCGCGGCGCCCGATGCGGCGGAAGCTGCCGCAGGTGCTGACTGCGGGCCTGATCCTGGCGACAGCCACCGGTTGCTCGTACAACTGGGAAGACTTCCCCCGCCTCGGAATGCCCACCCCGGTCACGGAGGAAGCTCCGCGGATCCTCTCCCTCTGGCAGGGCTCGTGGGCGGCAGCGCTCGCCGTGGGCGTGCTGGTGTGGGGTCTGATCCTGTGGAGCGTCTTCTTCCACCGGCGCAGCCGCACCAAGATCGAGGTCCCGCCGCAGACCCGGTACAACATGCCCATCGAGGCGCTGTACACCGTGGTCCCCCTCATCATCGTCTCGGTGCTCTTCTACTTCACCGCGCGCGATGAGTCGAAGCTCCTCGCTCTCTCCGACAAGCCGGTCCACACCGTCAACGTGGTCGGCTACCAGTGGAGCTGGGGCTTCAACTACCTGGAGGACGTGGACGGGAACCCGGCCACCGGCGACGCCGCGGCCCAGAAGCAACTGAACGCGATTCCGGACAAGTACACCAACGACTTCCCCAAGGGAGCCGAAGGCGTCTACGAGGCCGGTATCCCCGGCGACCGGAACCCGCAGACCGGCAACCCCGGCCCCACGCTGGTGCTGCCCAAGGGCGAGAAGGTCCGCTTCATCCTGACCTCGCGTGACGTGATCCACTCCTTCTGGGTGGTTCCCTTCCTGTTCAAGCAGGACGTCATCCCCGGTCACACCAACGTCTTCGAGGTGACTCCCACCCAGGAGGGCACCTTCATGGGCAAGTGTGCCGAGCTCTGCGGTGTGGACCACTCCCGGATGCTCTTCAACGTGAAGGTCGTCTCCCCGGAGCGGTACCAGGAGTACCTGAAGGAGCTGGCCGACCAGGGGCAGAAGGGCTTCATCCCGTCGGGCATTGAGCAGTCGAACCCGGCCCGGAATGCGGAGAAGAACCAACTGTGAGCATCCTCAACGAATCCCAGGGTGCCGCCGCGGGCGACTCGCGCGGTGACGCGTACGAAAACGAGCTCCCGGTCCGGCGTCGGCAGCCCGGTAACGTGGTGGTGAAGTGGCTGACCACCACCGACCACAAGACCATCGGCACGCTGTACCTGGCGACGTCGTTCGTCTTCTTCTGCATCGGCGGCGTGATGGCGCTCTTCATGCGCGCCGAGCTCGCCCGTCCGGGTACGCAGATCATGTCGAACGAGCAGTTCAACCAGGCGTTCACGATGCACGGCACGATCATGCTGCTGATGTTCGCGACGCCGCTGTTCGCCGGGTTCGCGAACTGGATCATGCCGCTGCAGATCGGCGCGCCCGACGTGGCGTTCCCCCGGCTGAACATGTTCGCCTACTGGCTGTACCTCTTCGGCTCGATCATCGCGGTGGCCGGCTTCCTCACCCCGCAGGGTGCGGCCGACTTCGGCTGGTTCGCCTACTCCCCGCTGTCGGACGCGGTCCGCTCGCCGGGTGTCGGCGCCGACATGTGGATCATGGGTCTTGCCTTCTCCGGCTTCGGCACGATCCTCGGCTCGGTCAACTTCATCACCACGATCATCTGCATGCGCGCACCGGGCATGACGATGTTCCGTATGCCGATCTTCGTGTGGAACGTGCTGCTGACCGGTGTGCTGGTCCTGCTCGCCTTCCCGGTGCTGGCCGCCGCCCTGTTCGCCCTGGAGGCGGACCGCAAGTTCGGCGCGCACATCTTCGACGCGGCCAACGGTGGCGCCTTGTTGTGGCAGCACCTCTTCTGGTTCTTCGGCCATCCAGAGGTGTACATCATCGCCCTGCCGTTCTTCGGCATCGTCTCGGAGATCATCCCGGTCTTCAGCCGCAAGCCGATGTTCGGTTACATCGGTCTGGTGGCCGCGACCGTCGCGATCGCCGGTCTGTCCGTGACCGTGTGGGCCCACCACATGTACGTCACCGGTGGAGTGCTACTGCCGTTCTTCTCCTTCATGACCTTCCTGATCGCGGTGCCGACCGGTGTGAAGTTCTTCAACTGGATCGGCACCATGTGGAAGGGCTCGCTGTCCTTCGAGACCCCGATGCTCTGGACGATCGGCTTCCTGATCACCTTCACCTTCGGTGGTCTGACCGGTGTCATCCTGGCCTCGCCCCCGATGGACTTCCACGTCTCCGACTCGTACTTCGTCGTCGCGCACTTCCACTACGTCGTCTTCGGCACCGTGGTGTTCGCGATGTTCGCCGGATTCCACTTCTGGTGGCCGAAGTTCACGGGCAAGATGCTGGACGAGCGGCTTGGCAAGATCACCTTCTGGACGCTGTTCATCGGCTTCCACGGCACGTTCCTGGTCCAGCACTGGCTGGGTGCCGAGGGCATGCCGCGCCGTTACGCGGACTACCTCGCCGCCGACGGCTTCACGACGCTGAACACCATCTCGACCATCGCGTCGTTCCTGCTGGGCCTGTCGGTCCTGCCGTTCATCTACAACGTCTGGAAGACCGCGAAGTACGGCAAGAAGGTCGAGGTCGACGACCCGTGGGGCTACGGCCGTTCGCTCGAGTGGGCGACCTCCTGCCCGCCGCCGCGGCACAACTTCCTCACCCTGCCGCGGATCCGCTCCGAGTCCCCGGCGTTCGATCTGCACCACCCGGAGATCGCGGCTCTCGACCAGCTCGACCATGCCGGCCTCGGTGCCATCACCGCTGACAAGGAGGCCGGCAAGTGAAGATCCAAGGCAAGATGTTCATCTGGCTGAGCGTCTTCATCCTGGCCATGGCCATCCTGTATGGCGTGTGGTCGAAGGAGCCGGCCGGTACGACGGCGCTGTTCCTGGCCTTCGGCCTGAGCATCATGATCGGCTACTACCTGGCCTTCACGGCCAGGCGTGTCGACGCCATGGCCCAGGACAACAAGGAGGCCGACGTCGCGGACGAGGCCGGTGAGGTCGGCTTCTTCTCGCCGCACAGCTGGCAGCCGCTGTCGCTGGCCATCGGCGGTGCCCTGGCCTTCCTCGCGGTCGCGATCGGCTGGTGGCTGCTGTACTTCTCGGCCCCGATGATCCTGGTCGGCGTCTTCGGCTGGGTCTTCGAGTACTACCGCGGAGAGAACCAGAACCAGTAGCTCCCGAGCTGCTCCGCATCACGCAGGGGCCCGGACACTCACCCAGTCGGGTGAGGTCCGGGCCCCTCGTTTGCAGTCTTCCGGCGCGCCGCGCCCGGGTGTTGTCCATAGCGTGTGCTCATGAACGACATATCGCCTATACGCAACGTCACCGGATGCACCGTGCTGCTCCTGTCCCTGGGAGCCGGGATGGCCGCGTGCAGCGGCCCCGAGGGCCACCCGCTGGCGGCGCGGCCGTATGACGCGGCCCGGCAGGTCGCTCTCAACGCGCCCTCCGGAAGCGCCAAGGCGGATCCGGAGAGGCCCCTCGAAGTCACCGCCAAGGGCGGGGACGGCCGGATCACCGATGTCACCGCCGTCGACGCGGCCGGCCGCTATCTCGCCGGTGAACTCTCCGCCGACGGCAGCAGATGGCACTCCACGGGCCCGCTGGCGGCCGGTACGCGCTATACCGTCAGAGTGGCCACGGAGGACGCTGCAGGCGCCCCTGGGCTCCGTACACAGACCTTCGAGACCGCGGTGGCCAAGAACCGGCTCAAGGTCACCCTGGGCCCCAAGGCGGGCACCTACGGCGTCGGTCAGCCCGTCACCGTCGAGCTCAGCGCGCCCGTGAAGGACAAGGCGTCCAGAAGTGCCATAGAGCGTGCCCTGTCCGTGCGTTCCACCCCTGCCGTCGAGGGTGCCTGGCACTGGGTGGACGACAAGCAGCTCCACTACCGCCCGAAGGACTACTGGCCCGCTGGTGCCACGGTCGTCGTCCACAGCAACCTCGACGGCGTCAAGGTGGGCAAGAAGCTCTACGGTGGCGCGGCGAAGCCGCTGACGCTGACCATAGGCGACCGAATAGAGGCGATCACCGACGCCGCGACCCACCAGATGACGGTGCTGCGCAACGGAGAAGTGATCAACACCATTCCGGTGACCACCGGCAAGCCCGGCTTCTCCACCCGCAACGGCGTCAAGGTCGTGCTCGGCAAGGAGTACTACGTCCGGATGCGCGGCACGAGCATCGGCATCCCCGAGGGCACTTCCGACTCCTACGACCTGGACGTGTACTACGCGACCCGGCTCACCTGGAGCGGCGAGTACGTGCACGCGGCCCCCTGGTCGGTCGGCTCCCAGGGATACGCCAACGTCAGCCACGGCTGCACCGGGATGTCCATGGGCAACGCCCAGTGGTTCTTCAACACCGTGCGCGAAGGGGACATCGTGAAGGTCGTCAACAGCCTCGGCGACACGATGGAGACCTTCGGCAACGGCTTCGGGGACTGGAACCTGGCCTGGGACAAGTGGCGGGTCGGCAGCGCCGTGCTGAACGGCACCAGGGACGGCGCCGGACCCGCGGTCGCCGCCCGGCTCGCCCCCCTGGTGTGATCCCGCGCGACCCGCAGGACCTCAGTGGTTGGCGGCGAGCCTGGTGCGCAGCAGAGCCGCCAGGGACTCGCCGAACTCCACAGGATCCACCGGAAGAGTGACGGCCGCGTCCGCACGGCTCCAGGTGGCCAGCCAGGCGTCCTGCGGGCGCCCCATGAGCACCAGCACCGGCGGGCAGCGGAAGATCTCGTCCTTGATCTGCCGGCAGACCCCCATACCGCCCGCGGGGGCGGTCTCACCGTCGAGTACGCAGACGTCGATACCGCCCCTGTCCAGCTCGGACAGCACTGCGGGCAGAGTGGCGCACTCGATGTACTCGACCGGGGGAACATCGGCGGCCGGACGGCGGCCTGCGGCGAGTCGCACCTGTTCGCGCGTGTTGGCGTTGTCGCTGTACACCAGCACCCTTGCGGTCGCCTGCATGGTTCCTCCGCTTCGTCGGGGAGATCGTCCGGCCGTGCACCGATGCGCGGATGCTACCCCCGTCGGCCCCCTGTCAGCACCGCAATCGACAGGCTTTCGCTGGGCCGTTCGGGCTGGACAAGCGGTACTGACACACCGAACGGCACCCCCCGGAGTGAGGGCTGGATAAGCGACCGACATAATGTCGGTCGTGGCGACAGCAACGACAGTAGAAACCGGGCACGCGCACCCGTCGGTCAATCGGCCGAACCTCACCAGCGTCGGAACCATCATCTGGCTGAGTTCCGAGCTGATGTTCTTCGCGGCCCTCTTCGCGATGTACTTCACCCTGCGATCGGTGATGGGTGCCGAGTACTGGGCAGAGCAGGCTTCGGCCCTGAACTTCCCCTTCTCGGCCACCAACACCACGATCCTGGTGCTCTCCTCCCTCACCTGCCAGCTCGGCGTGTTCGCCGCCGAGCGCGGTGATGTGAAGAAGCTCCGCACCTGGTTCGTGATCACGTTCGTGATGGGTGCGATCTTCATCGGCGGCCAGGTGTTCGAGTACACCGAGCTGGTCAAGCACGAGGGCCTCTCGCTCTCGTCCGACCCGTACGGCTCGGTCTTCTACCTCACCACCGGCTTCCACGGTCTGCACGTGACGGGCGGTCTGATCGCCTTCCTGCTGGTACTCGGCAGGACGTACGCGGCCCGGAGGTTCACCCACGAGCAGGCAACCGCCGCCATCGTCGTGTCCTACTACTGGCACTTCGTCGATGTCGTCTGGATCGGCCTCTTCGCCACGATCTACATGATCAAGTAGCCGGGCTCGTACCCGCACCCATTCCAGAAGCATCGACGCAGAAGATCCTGACACCGGGGTAATCCGTGAAAAAGCTCTCCGTACGACGACGCCATCCGCTGGCGGCAGTCGTCGTCCTACTCCTCGCGCTGGCGGCCACTGGGGGGCTGTACGCCGCGTTCGCTCCGACGGACAAGGCCCAGGCTGACGAAACCGCCCAGTCCCTCGACATCGAGGAGGGGAAGAAGCTCTACGAAGTCGGCTGCGGCAGCTGCCACGGAAACGGCGGTCAGGGCACCTCTGATGGCCCGTCCCTGGTCGGCGTGGGCGCCGCTGCCGTGGACTTCCAGGTCGGCACCGGCCGTATGCCCGCGCAGCAGCCGGGTGCCCAGGTGCCGAAGAAGAAGGTCATCTACACCCAGGCCGAGATCAAGGCGCTCGCCGCCTACATCTCCTCTCTGGGCGCCGGCCCGGCCATTCCGACCGAGAGCCAGTACAACCCCGAAGGCGCGGACATCGCCCGTGGTGGCGACCTGTTCCGCACCAACTGCGCCCAGTGCCACAACTTCACCGGTGAGGGTGGCGCGCTGACGTACGGCAAGTACGCCCCGACCCTCGAAGGCGTGACCGAGAAGCACATCTACGAGGCCATGCAGACCGGCCCGCAGAACATGCCCTCCTTCGGCGACGGCATCATGCCGGACCAGGAGAAGAAGGACATCATCGCGTACATCAAGACCGTCAACAGTGGCGAGTCGGAGGCCCCGGGCGGTCTGACCCTGGGCAACCTCGGCCCCGTCACCGAGGGTCTGTTCGCCTGGATCTTCGGTCTGGGCTCCCTGATCGCAGTCGCCATCTGGGTCGCGGCCCACACCGCTAAGGCCAAGAAGTCATGAGTAGCCAAGACATTCCAGAAGAGTCCCTGCCCGCTGAGCAGGACCACGCGCGCGGAGCGGTAGCCACCACCGAGGATCCGTTCGCGGACCCCGGGCTGCCGGCACACAAGCCGCGCATCCAGGACATCGACGAACGGGCCGCCCGGCGGTCCGAGCGCACTGTCGCCCTGCTGTTCACGCTCTCGATGCTGGCCACCATCGGCTTCATCGCGTCGTACGTGATCTTCCCGGTCGACCAGATCGTCTACATCTGGCCGATCGGCCACATCAGCTCGCTGAACTTCGCGCTCGGCATGACGCTCGGCATCGCGCTGTTCTGCATCGGCGCCGGCGCGGTCCACTGGGCCCGCACGCTGATGTCGGACGTGGAGGTCCCCGACGAGCGTCACGCCGTCGCCGCGGAGCCCGAGGTCAGGGCCAAGGTCATGGCCGACTTCAAGGCGGGCGCCGAGGAGTCCGGCTTCGGCCGCCGCAAGCTCATCCGCAACACGATGTTCGGCGCGATGGCCATGGTCCCGCTGTCCGGCGTGATGCTGCTGCGCGACCTGGGCCCGCTGCCCGAGGTCAAGCTGCGCAAGACGCTGTGGGCCAAGGGCAAGCTGCTCATCAACATGAACACCAATGAGCCGCTGCGCCCCGAGGACATCGCCGTCGGTTCGCTGAGCTTCGCCAAGCCCGATGGGCTCGAGGAGCACGACCACAGCTTCCAGACCGAGATCGCCAAGGCTGCCCTGATGCTCGTCCGGATCCAGCCGGAGGAGATCAAGGACAAGAAGGAACTCGACTGGTCGGTCGGCGGCATCGTGGCCTACTCGAAGATCTGCACCCACGTCGGATGCCCGATCTCCCTGTACGAGCAGCAGACGCACCACGTCCTGTGCCCGTGCCACCAGTCCACCTTCGACCTCTCCGACGGCGCCCGCGTCATCTTCGGCCCAGCCGGACACCCGCTTCCGCAGTTGCAGATCGGCGTGAATGACGAGGGCTACCTCGAGGCGCTCGGCGACTTCGAGGTACCCGTCGGCCCTGCCTTCTGGGAGCGCGGATGAGCACCAACGACGAGAACAGGCGAGAAGCCTCCAAGGGCGAGCGGATCGCCGACTGGGCTGACGGCCGGCTCGGGATCTACTCCCTGGCCAAAGCCAACATGCGCAAGATCTTCCCGGACCACTGGTCCTTCATGCTGGGTGAGGTCGCGCTCTACAGCTTCATCATCATCATCCTCACGGGTGTGTACCTGACGCTGTTCTTCCACCCGTCGATGAACGAGGTGGAGTACCACGGCCCGTACGAGCCGATGCAGGGTGTGCTGATGTCGGAGGCGTACGCCTCCACCCTGAACATCAGCTTCGAGGTCCGCGGCGGTCTGCTCATCCGGCAGATCCACCACTGGGCGGCGCTGATCTTCCTCGCGGCGATGTTCGTGCACATGATGCGCGTCTTCTTCACGGGGGCCTTCCGCAAGCCGCGCGAGATCAACTGGCTGTTCGGCTTCCTGCTGTTCGTCCTCGGCATGTTCACCGGTTTCACCGGTTACTCGCTCCCGGACGACCTGCTCTCCGGCACCGGTGTCCGCTTCACCCAGGGCGCGATCCTGTCCATGCCGATCGTCGGCACGTACATCTCGATGTTCCTGTTCGGCGGGGAGTTCCCCGGCGACGACTTCGTCGCCCGGTTCTACTCGATCCACATCCTGCTGCTGCCGGGCATCATGCTCGGCCTGCTGGTGGCGCACCTGATCCTGGTCTTCTACCACAAGCACACGCAGTTCGCGGGCCCCGGACGGACCAACAAGAACGTCGTCGGCATGCCCCTGCTGCCGGTCTACATGGCCAAGGCCGGAGGCTTCTTCTTCCTGGTCTTCGGTGTGATCGCGGTGATCGCCGCGATCGCGCAGATCAACCCGATCTGGGCCATGGGCCCGTACCGCCCGGACCAGGTGTCCACCGGCGCCCAGCCCGACTGGTACATGGGCTTCGCCGAGGGTCTGATCCGCTTCATGCCGGGCTGGGAGATCAACCTCTGGGGCCACACGCTGGTCCTGGGCGTCCTCATCCCGCTGGTGCTGTTCCCGCTGGTGCTCGGACTGATCGCGGTCTACCCGTTCGTCGAGGCCTGGGTCACCGGCGACAAGCGAGAGCACCACATCGCGGACCGGCCGCGCAACGCGCCTACCCGTACCGCGTTCGGCGTCGCCTGGGTGACGGCGTACATGGTCATGCTGATCGGCGGTGGAAACGACCTCTGGGCGACCCACTTCCACCTGTCGATCAACTCGATCACCTGGTTCGTCCGGATCTTCTTCATCGCCGGACCGGTCATCGCCTTCATCCTCACCAAGCGGATCTGCCTCGGCCTCCAGCGCCGGGACAAGGACAAGGTGCTGCACGGACGCGAGTCCGGCATCATCAAGCGTCTGCCGCACGGTGAGTTCGTGGAGATCCACGAGCCGCTGTCGCAGGGGGACCGGTACAAGCTCACGGCCCACGAGCAGTACGAGCAGGTCGAGATCGGCCCGACGGTCGACGAGAACGGCGTCGAGCGCAAGGTCAAGCGGTCCGAGAAGCTCCGCGCGAAGCTCAGCAAGGGCTTCTTCGGCGAGGGGAACCAGATCCCCAAGGCAACCGCCGAGGAGTACCAGGAGATCACCAGCGGCCACGGCCACCACTGATCTCCGCTTGATCATGACCTGTTGATCCGCTGATCGCCACGGCAGGAGCCCCGTCCACCCGGTGGACGGGGCTCTTTGCCGTAACCGGGGGTGGATAGGGTGGGGGCATCCCGTTCGTACAGACCAACCAGGAGCGACCATGAGCGCTGTGACCCCCGCTGGTGGGGGTACCCCCAGCGGAGCGAGGGGGAGGCTGACCGCGGCGGGCCGTTCCTGGCCCCGGGTACTGGACTCGCTGCTGTACGGGCGCGACCAGAGCGCCGAAGACACGGCCTGGGCGATGGACCGCATCCTGCGCGGCGAGGCGACCGACGCGCAGATCGCGGGTTTCGCGGTGGCGCTGCGGGCCAAGGGCGAGACGGTCGAGGAGATCTCCGGCCTGGTTCGCACGATGTACGAGCACGCCAGACTGATCGAGGTCCCGGGGCGGACGGTGGACATCGTCGGCACCGGTGGCGACGGTGCCAAGACCGTCAACATCTCCACCATGTCCGCGATCGTGGTCGCCGGCACCGGCGCCAAGGTGGTCAAGCACGGCAACCGCGCGGCGTCCAGCGCGAGCGGTGCGTCGGACGTGCTGGAGAAGCTCGGGGTCAATCTGGAGCTGACACCTGACCGGGTTGCCGCGGTCGCCGAGGAAGCCGGGATCACCTTCTGCTTCGCCGTGAAGTTCCACCCCGCGCTGCGCCATGTGGCCGCGGCGCGCAAGGAACTCGGCATCCGCACGACGTTCAATTTCCTGGGTCCGCTGACCAACCCCGCACGGGTGAAATCCCAGGCCACCGGGGTCGCGGACGCCCGGATGGCGCCCATCATGGCAGGTGTGCTCGCCGAGCGCGGTTCGAGTGCGCTGGTGTTCCGCGGCGACGACGGCCTGGACGAGCTCACCACGACCGCGACCTCCAGGGTCTGGGTGGTACGCGACGGCGCGGTGCGCGAGGAGGCCTTCGACCCCCGGGACCTGGGTATCGAGCTGGTTCCGGTGGAGGCCCTGCGCGGCGCCGACGCCTCGTACAACGCCGATGTCGCACGCCGACTGCTGTCCGGCGAGCAGGGCCCCGTCCGTGACGCCGTACTGCTGAACTCGGCGGCTGCGCTGGTCGCGCTGGAGCCGGGCGCCGGCACCCTGGCGGAGCAACTCCGGGACGGTATGGCCAAGGCGGCGGAGTCCATCGACTCGGGGTCGGCGAAGCGGGCACTGGAGCGCTGGGTGGCGGCCAGCAACCGCTGAGAAAGGCTGGGAGAAGTGACGCGAGGCCCAGTCCAGATGGCGGACTGCGCCTTGCGCGTTTCACGTCGTATGGCAGGATGCCTTTCAAGGTCATGAGTGACAGCGATGACGGCCCCGGCCCGCTGTCCGGCAACCCTCCGTCCGTGGCGGGGTGCCCCGGGTGAAGACCAGGCTGTGGGCAGTGAGGTCCACGGCAAGCGCGGACCCCTTGCCGCCCCTGGGGTCCTGGTCCTCGAGGGAGCGATTCTCGTGAGCAAGCGAATGCGGTAGGGCCTCCCGGCCCCTTCCCCCACCTCCGTGCCGGCGCCCGTCGTCGCCGCGTCGAGGCATCACCCGTATACCGGACGGCAGTTGTTCCGCCGTGCGGGTGCTTCACAGCCATTCGCCCCTGTCACCCGGGAGACACCGTCATGCCCGCACGCCTGAACACCGTCGCAACCGCAACCGCAACCGCAACCGCAACCGCAACCGCAACCGAGACCGCCGCCGTCTCCGGCCCCGACGACTCCTGCCGCACCGCCCCGCTGCCCGTGCTCGGCCGCGATGTCACCGTGCCGCTCGTGCTGGGTGGCGAAGTCAGCTACGCCGCCCTCGACTACGCGGCCAGCGCGCCCGCCTTGCAGCGGGTGTGGGACGACGTCGCCGCGTACGCCCCCTACTACGGCAGCGTCCACCGGGGCGCGGGGTACCTCTCGCAGCTGTCCACCGAGCTGTTCGAGAACAGCCGGGTGACGGTCCATGAGTTCCTCGGCTGCCGGGAATCGGACCAGGTGGTCTTCACCCGCTCGACCACGGACTCGCTCAACCTGCTCGCCGCGGCCCTGCCCGAGGGCTGCCGGGTCTTCGTCTTCGAGACCGAGCACCATGCCGCGCTGCTCCCGTGGAGGGACGCCGACGTCACCTATCTGGACGCACCGCGCACCCCAGGGGAAGCGGTGCGGACCCTGGAGGCCGCGCTCGCCGACCGGGAGCTCCACGGCCCCGCGCTGGTCTGTGTCACGGGCGCCTCCAATGTGACCGGGGAGCTGTGGCCCGTACAGGAACTCGCCGCCGCCGCGCACGCCCACGGCGCACGGATCGTGCTGGACGCCGCCCAGCTCGCCCCGCACCACCCCGTCTCCGTACGGGACCTGGACGTCGACTGGGTGGCCTTCTCGGGGCACAAGCTGTACGCGCCGTTCGGCTCGGGTGTGCTCGCCGGGCGGGCGGACTGGTTGCAGGCCGCCGAGCCCTACCTCGCGGGCGGCGGCGCCTCGCGCACGGTGTCCCGTCGCCCCGACGGAGGTGTCGACGTGGACTGGCACACCACGGCTGCCCGCCATGAGGCCGGTTCGCCGAACGTCATCGGCGCCTACGCCATCGCCTCCGCCTGCAAGGCGCTGACCGAGGCCGGGTTCGAGGAGCTCGTCGCACGTGAGCGGGAGCTCATCGAGCGGGTCCGCGCGGGCCTCGCCGAGGTGCCCGAGGTCAGGGTGCTGTCACTGTTCGGGGAGCAGGCCGCCCGGGTCGGGGTGCTGTCCTTCGTCGTGGAGGGCTGGAACAGCTCGCACTTCGCCGCCGCGCTGTCCGCCGAGTACGGCATCGGTGTCCGCGACGGACTCTTCTGCGCCCACCCGCTGGTCAGCACCCTGCTGGGGAGCGACCCGGCCGAGGCCGGGGAGTGCGGGGCCCCGGACGCCACGGCGGGGGAGCGGTCCCTGAACGCGATCCGGGTCAGCTTCGGTGCCGGCACCCCGGACGAGCACATCGAGCGGTTCGTCGGAGCCGTCAGGGAGCTGGTGCGCGAGGGCGCCCGATGGGACTACCGCACCGAGAACGGCCGTTGCGTGCCCGTCGTCTGAGCGGGGCAAAGCGAGGGGACGGTGATCCGCCCGGCCGTGCGCGCTCTGCGGCGAAGGCATGCCGGGCGGACCCCCTGCGGCACGCGCGGCGGAGCGGCTACGCGTCGAGGCCGATCGCGAACGCCGCCTCCAGGTCGTGCTGCGAGTACGTACGGAACGCGACATGCGTGTCCGTCGCCTCGACGCCCGGGATCCTGCTGATCCGGCCCGGGATGACATCCGCCAGATCCTCGTGCTGGGCCACCCGGACCATCGCGATGAGGTCGTACGTGCCGGTGACCGAGAAGACCTCGCTGACGTTGTCAAGACCGGCGATCGACTCGGCGATCTCCGGGATGCGGTCCACGCTGGTCTTGATGAGCACGATCGCGGTGATCACGGCTGGCTGTCTCCCTCGGTGGCCGTGGCTTGGGCTTTCACTCTAGCCCCCAGCCGCAGACCGGCCCATGCGTAGCAGAAGCCGATCCCGAAGCCCACGAGATGCGCCAGATAGGCGACTCCGGGGCCCGATGACGTGTCCTGCGCCTCCGCCAGCCATTGCAGGGCAAACCAGAAGAGCAGCACGATCCACGCGGGAAACCGCAGCGGCAGGAAGAAGAGGAACGGAAAGAGACTGGTCACCCGTGCCTTGGGGAAGAGGCACAGGAATGCCCCCAGCACCCCCGAGATCGCTCCCGAGCCGCCCACGAGCGTCTGAGTGGACTGTGCGTTCGCCACGGCATAGGCGAGGAGTGCCAGATAGCCGCAGCCGACGTAGAAGAGCGCGAACTGCACACGCCCCATCCGCTCCTCGGTCATCGCGCCGAACACGAACAGGAACAGCATGTTGCCGAGCAGGTGCAGCCAGCTTCCGTGGACGAACAGAGCGGTCAGCGGGGTGAGCAGGGCGCGCGGGGAGCCACGCATGAGCTCGCTCGGGATGACGCCCCAGCGTTCGAAGTATCTGGTGGTACCGACGAGCAGGGTGTCTCCGGTGCCGAAACCGGGGTTGAGCCCGGAGACCGGGCCGATGACGAAGACCAGGCAGCACAGCCCGATCACCCCGTACGTCACCACGGGGCCGCTCATGGTTCCCCGGACCTCCGCCCGGGCCGCTGCCTGCCGCTGCGTCATGCACCCGAGCATGTCCTACCTGGGCCGTGGGCAAGGGCCGCCTCGCCGTGTCACGGCGGGCCCCTGAGGTCGTAGGGTTACGGGGAGTACGCGTGATGAGACGGGAACGGCACGAGGACCGGCGCCGGGGGAGAGTGGTATGCGGTGGTCAGTGAGACCATCGAGTCGGTCCGGTGTCGCTGGGGGACGCGGTGGAACGGATCTAACCGGCTGGGTGCGGATTCCTGAGATGAGCGCCCGGAACGCACGGAGACATCAGAGGTGACGGATCGTGGAGCGGCCTGACAGCGGCGGGGACCCGGCCGGTGCGGCCGGTGGCGCCGCGGAGGGGCTGGACCGTCCGCTGCCCGAGGGCGTACGGCGCCAGGTGATTGCCCTGGTCTCGGACGCGTTCGGCGGGCTGACGTTCGGCGACCTCCCCGCCCAGCTGCGGCAGTACGCCCGGTTCACCCCCACCCGCCGCGCCAAGTTCGCGGGCAACGCCATGGCCGCGGCCCTCGAAGGCGACCCCGTGTTCCGCCAGCGCATCGGCGAGCGGTTGCGCGAGGCGCAGCCGGAGCTGGCCGGGGCGCTCGAAGCGGGCGCGCCGCCCGCGGCGGCCGACCCGGTGGACGTGGCCGCTGCCGCGTATGTGCTGCGCCCGACCGGCTGGGTCAAGCTGGTCGCCGCCGCAGGTGAGGAAGCCCAGCGTGCGGACGCCGAGCGCGCCGATGAGGAGTCGCGGCGGGAGCTGGCGCGGCTGCGCGAGGAGGTCGAGCGGCTCAGGGCCCAGTCCAAGGCCGAGGCCGACCGATTGCGGTCCGAGCTGGAGGCGGCCCGTAAGGAGGCCGAATCCCTGCACCGAAAGCTGCGCAGCGCCCAGAGCGATGTGAAGCGCGGTGAGGCCGCACTGCGCCGTGCCGCCGCCGAGACCGAGGCGGCGAAGGCCGAAGCCCAGGCCCAGGTATCGGCCGCGGAGAGCGAGGCCCGCCGCCTCAAGGGCCGGCTGGGCGAGGCCGAGTCGGCCGTGGAGGCGAGCCGCAGGGCCTCCAGGGAGGGGCGTTCCCTGGAGGACATGCGGGTGCGGCTGCTGCTGGACACGGTTCTGGACGCGGCCCAGGGGCTGCGGCGCGAACTGGCCCTGCCGCCCGCCTCGCTGCATCCCGCCGACACGGTGGACGCGGTCGAGCCGGGCCGGATGTCACCGAAGGACGTCGCGGCGCGCGCGCTCTCCGAGACGGATCCGGCGCTGCTCGACCAGTTGCTCGCGCTGCCCCAGGTCCATCTGCTGGTGGACGGCTACAACGTCACGAAGAGCGGCTATCCGACGATGCCGCTGGAGAAGCAGCGGCTGCGGCTGCTCGGTGGCCTGGCGATGCTGGCCGCGCAGACCGGTGCGGAGACCACCTGTGTCTTCGACGGTGCCGAGCTGGCGGCCCCGGTACTGCTCGCTCCACCACGCGGTGTGCGGGTGCTGTTCTCCAAGCCCGGAGTGACGGCCGACGAGCTCATCCGCCAGCTTGTCCGGGCGGAGCCGCCGGGGCGTCCCGTCGTCGTGGTCTCGACCGACCGCGAAGTCGCCGACGGTGTCGCCAAGGCGGGGGCGCGGCCGGTGGCGTCGGCGATGCTGCTCAAGCGCCTTTCGCGCGTCTAGAGCGGACTTGTGCCGCTCGCCCTGCTCGTAACTCATGCGCTCTATGTCCGATTTGGCGGGACGTACGGTCAACTGGCCATCACCGTGTGTGTGATGAGTGTAAAAAAATGAGTTGCTGGAGATACTTTTTTCTCATGAGGATTTGAACTGATCACGGAGTGGTCACTAGGGTCAGGCCTCGAACCTTCGCGCGGTTGATCATCCATCCGGGGTGACAGTGAAGGAACCGCCGATTTCATGCAGTTCGCCCCATTCGGGGGTTATGGCTGCATGGTGCCGGGGACTCAACCCCACTGCCCGGCAGGCGGCTCGAGGAAGAAGGAGCTCGCCTTCGTGGCGTCCCACCGTCGACCCAAGCAGCCCAGCCGCGCTCGTGTGTCCGTGCTCACCGCGACCGCCGCGGCAGCCGTCGCGCTGACCTCCCAGGCCGCTCAGGCCGCACCCGCCAAGCCCAGCAAGGACGAGGTCAAGGCGAAGGTCGACGCCCTCTACCACGAGGCGGAGAAGGCCACCGAGGAGTACAACGGGGCCAAGGAGCAGCAGACCAAGCTCCAGAAGCAGGTCGACGCGATCCAGGACCAGGTCGCCCGCGGTCAGGGCGAGGTCAACGAGCTGCGGGACAAGCTGGGTTCGGTGGCCAGCGCCCAGTACCGCTCCGGCGGTGTGGACCCGGCTCTCCAGCTCTTCCTCTCCTCCGACCCGGACACCTACCTCGAGAAGGCGTCCGCGATCGACCAGCTCGGCGCCAAGCAGACCCAGGCGCTCCAGGAGATCCAGGCCAAGCAGCGGACCCTGGCCCAGCAGCGGGCCGAGGCGACCAAGAAGCTCGACGACCTCGAGGACATCCGCAAGACGCTCGGCGAGAAGAAGAAGGCCTTCCAGGGCAAGCTCGCCGACGCCCGGGAACTGCTCAACACCCTCACGTCCGCCGAGCGGGCGAAGCTCCAGCAGGAGGAGCAGCGCGCCAGCCGCGCCGCCGGTGAGCGGGTGGATCTCGGCAACGAGGTGCCCGCATCGCAGCGCGGAGCCGCCGCGCTCAACGCCGCCGCCACCCAGCTCGGCAAGCCCTACTTCTCCGGCGCCGAGGGCCCCAACTCGTATGACTGCTCCGGTCTGACGCAGTGGTCGTACCGCCAGGCGGGCGTGAGTATCTCGCGCACCACCTACACCCAGCAGAACGACGGCGTGAAGATCGGCCGCAGCCAGCTCAAGCCCGGCGACCTGGTCTTCTTCAACGGCCTGTCCCACGTGGGTCTGTACGCGGGCAACAACCAGATCCTGCACGCCCCGAAGCCGGGTGCTTACGTCCGCTACGAATCGATGGACTACATGGGCACCTTCCAGTTCGGCGTCCGGATCTGAGGACCGGTCGCGAACGCCCCTCCGTGCCGTCCGATCGGGCGAATCGCGGGGCAGGGAGCTGACAGTGCGCCCCGCCGGTGACCTCACGGTCTACGGCGGGGCGTCACTTTTCGCCCCCTGTGGGGCTTTTGGTGGCACGTAACCGCACGGCTACTCTCTGCCGCGCGGCGGTCGAAGGGCCGCCCCTCCAGCGGAAGGGAGTGCGGCTCCTGTGGCGTCCCATCGCCGAACCACCCCGTCATCGGGGGTCTCCGGTATCCCCCGTGGTGCCCGGGGCACCCTGCTGTCGGCCGCGGCCGCCACCGCGGCGGCCGCGCTCGGCGCGGCACCGGCAGCCGCCGAACCGCACGGCACCACGACCGCCCCCAGCCGGGAGCAGGTCGACCGGCTCTACGAGCAGGCGGAGCGAGCCACCGAGGCCTACAACGCGGCCGGGGAACGCGTGGACCGGCTGCGCACCGACGTGGCCGCGCTGCGCGACAGCGCGGCGCGCGGCCAGGAACGCGTCAACACCATGCGCGGGGCGCTCGGAGCCGTCGCGGGCGCGCAGTACCGCTCGGGCGGCATGGACCCGGCCCTGGCACTGCTGCTCTCCGACGACCCGGACTCGTACCTGGGCAAGGCGGAGCTGCTCGGCCGGATCGGCGACCGGCAGACGGCCGCCCTGCGCGATCTCCGCCGCTTCCAGCACACCCTTGCGCGCGAGCGAGCGGAAGCCGGGCGCAAGCTCGTGGCGCTGGAGCAGGGCCGGGCCACCGTGGCCCGCCATAAGCGCACTGTCGAGGCCAAGCTCGCCGAGGCGCGGCGGCTGCTGAACGCGCTGCCGTCCACCGAGCGCGACGCCTACGGCAGGTCCTCCCGCTCGGGGCGTGACGGCCTGCCGCCTGACCTGTCCGCAGGCCCGGCCTCCTCGCGCGCCGCCGCCGCCGTCCTGGCCGCGAAGAGTGCGCTCGGCAGGCCCTACGTCTGGGGCGCGAGCGGTCCGAACGGCTTCGACTGCTCGGGGCTCATGCAGTGGTCCTACGCGAAGGCGGGCGTCGGTCTGCCCCGTACGTCCCAGGCCCAGCGCACCGCCGGACGGCAGGTGTCCCTCTCGGAGGCCCGCCCCGGTGACCTGGTGACCTACCGGTCCGACGCCAGCCATGTGGCGATGTACGTCGGCAACGGCCAGGTGGTGCACGCGCCCTACCCCGGCGCGGCGGTGCGCTACGACCCGGTGGGCATGATGCCCATCGCCTCCGTGACCCGCCCCTGACAACCGGTGGGCACCGGCGCGCTCCCCGTACCATCGACCGGGTGGCTGGCCAGGGATCTCCCGGACGCGGGACCGTACGGCGGCGGCGGGCCTGGGTGCTCGTCGCCTCCGCTGTGCTCCTGGCCGGCGGCGGCTGCGCGGAAGCGGAACCGCCGGACACGGATGTCACGGCTCAGGCCATCCAGCGCACCCTGGACGGCCGGGCCACGGCGGTACTGCGCCATGACGAGGCGGGCTACCTCGCCGCGCTGGACGGCAGGCTGCGCTCGTCGGGACGCGAGGAGCTCGCGAACCTCGCGGATGTCCCGCTGCGGTCGTGGGAGTACCGGCTGACCGGTGTCCGCCGCTCCGGGGACCGTGCCACGGCAGAAGCCGAACTGCGCTACCGGATCGACGGCTACGACAGCTCACCCGTCACCACCCCACGCACTCTGGAACTGGCCGCGCGCGACGGCCGCTGGTACATCACCGCCGACCGCGCGGCGCGGGGCGGAGCCCAGCAGCTCTGGCAGCAGGGCGATGTCCAGGTGGTGCGCGGCACCCGCACCCTGGTCCTCGGCACCGGCCGCGACCAGGCCCGGTTGCGCCGGATCGCGGCCGACGCCGACCGCGCGGTGCCCGAGGTGACGGCCGCCTGGCCCGGTCGCTGGGCGGGCCGGGTGGTGGTCCTGGTGCCGGACTCGCTGGAGGCCATGGGAAGGCTGCTGGGCGCGCCCGCGGCGGGCTACCGGGGCATAGCGGCGGTCACCACGGGCACGGGCTCCACGGAGCGGGTGATCGTCAACCCCGAGGCGTACGGAACGCTGAGCGCGTTCGGCCGCCGGCTGGTCCTCACCCACGAGACCACCCATGTCGCCACGCGCGCCGACACCTCGGACGCCACCCCGATGTGGCTCTCGGAGGGCTTCGCCGACTGGACCGCCTACCGTGCCGCCCCCCGCCCGCCCGGCGAGGCGGCCCCCACCCTGCGCCGGGCGGTGCGTGCCGGTGACGTCCCCGCCGCCCTCCCCGCGGACACCGACTTCCGCTTCGGCGCCGACGCGGAGTCCCTGGGCCGCGCGTACGAGGGCGGCTGGCTGGCCTGCGAACTGATCGCGGAACGCCATGGGGACGAGGCCCTTGCGGCGCTGTACCGCCACGTGGGCGCCGCGTCGCGCGGGGGCGGCGGTGCTGTGGAGGAAGCCCTGCGCGAGGTGCTGGGCACCTCGCTGGAGGCCTTCACGGCGGAGTGGCGGGAGTACCTGCACAAGCGGCTGGGCGCGGCGGCGGGGTGACGCCGCAGGGGATCGCGGTGGGCCGCACGCCCCCGTGGGCCGCGGCCCGCCGCGAACCCCCCGCGCGCCCTGGCGGCGAGGCTCAGCCGGCCAGGGTTGCGAGGGTCTCGTCGAGCCAGCGCCGCTCCTCCGCCCCCGTCGCCCGGGCGACCCGGAGCATTCCCTGGCGGAACGGATCAGCCATCTCCTCCGCGCGGACCGGCGAGCCCTCCCGGTAGAAGAAGCTCGCCGGGGTGTCCAGGAACTCCTTGCGCCGCCGCAGCACCGCCGCCTGGTCCGCGGGGTCGGGGAGGAGGCTGAGGAAGGCGAGCACGGTGAAGAAGCGCTGGCCGTCGGTGACGTCGGCCTCCTTGGGGTGGCGCAGCCGCTCCAGCAGGTCGGCGCGGCCGGCCTCGGTCAGGGAGAGGGTGCGCCGGGGGGCCGCGCTCGCGCCCGGTTCGGTGTGCTCGGCGAGTTTGCCCGCCTTGAGGAGGCGGGTGATCGCGGGGTACAGCGCTCCGTCGCTGACCGGGCGGACATGCCCGCTCAGGGCACGGATGCGCTCCTTCAGCTCGTAGCCGTGCAGGGGTTGTTCGGCGAGGAAGCCGAGGATGGTCAGCTCAAGCACGGCGCGCTCCCGGTGGGTTGTGAGGGAAACCGACTCATGGTAGCTCTATCCGTGGTACATCGAAACGAGGTACCACGGATAGAGGTGGGGGACATGGAACACCGGAATCGGCTCGTCGCACTGGCGTACCCGGTCTACTTCGAGCTGCTCGCAGGTGTCGCGGCCGGAATCGTCAACATGGTCTGGGTGGCCCGGCTCGGCGGCCCGTCGGTCGCCGCCGTCGCCGTCGCGACCGGTGTGGAGAACGTGCTCCTCGGAGTGATCCTCATGGCGGGCACCGGCACCACCGTGCTCGTCGCCCGGGCCCGTGGCGCAGGGGACCCGGCGGCGGCGCGGGCCGCCGTGCGCGGCGGCTGGGCCCTGTGCGCGGTGCTGGTGCCGCCCGTGGCCATCGGCGGCCTGGTGCTGCGGGAACCCCTCGCCCGGCTCGCGTTCGGCGGCGACGGCGGCCCGGCAAGCACTCTCGCGGCGGAGTACTTCGCCATCTCGCTGCCCGGTACCGCGGTCATGTTCGCGACCAACGTGCTGGACGGGATCCTCAAGGGTGCGGGCGACACCCGCACTCCCATGCGTCTCTCCTTCCTCGCCAACGGCCTGATCCTGGTGCTCGACCCGCTGCTCATCGACCGGTACGGGATCCGGGGCGCCGCCCTCGCGACCGTGCTCGGCCGGTCGGTCGCGCTCGCCGCCGGGATGCTCTCCCTGCGCCGCAACGCGGTGCTGCGCGCCGTCCGGAGCGCCCCCTGCCCCCGGCCGGTACGGGACTGCCTGCGCGCCACCGCCAGGACCGGGCTGCCCATGTCGGCGGACTTCGTCGTGCGGATGACGGGCGCCTTCGCGCTGATCGCCGTGGTCGCCCGGCTCGGCGTCACCGCCGTCGCCGCGTACGGCATCGCCACCAAGGCGATGTACATCGCGACCATGGCCTTCTACGCGGTACGGCAGGCGGCCTCCATACGCACCGCCCATCTCCTGGGCGCCGGGCGGGACGAGCGGCGCGCGGTGGGCCGTCAGGCGCTGCTGGTGTCCGGAACGCTCGGAGCGGGCGCGGCCCTGGTGCTGCTCGCCCTCGCGCCCACCGTCATGCGGGCCTTCGGCGCGGACGAGGAGGTGGTGGGGGCGGGTGGGCTGTTCCTGCGCTGCGTCGGCCCCTATCTCGTGCTGCTGTCCTGCTGTATCGCACTCGGCGGGGTCTTCGAGGGCAGCGGCGGCAGCCCCCGGCTGCTGCGTATCACCATCGCCGGCACCCTGCTGCAACTGCCGCTCGCCTACGGCTTGTCAGGCCTCGGCCTGCCCGGTGTCTGCCTGGCGATGGCCTTGGCCGTCGCTGTGCAGTGCGCGGCGCTCGCGCGGCTGTTCCGCCGGACGGCGCCCGCTGCCGCGGCGCCTCAGGAGCCGAGCAGCTCCCTGTCCCGCAGCGGCTGATCCGGCGAGGCGTCCCCGGTGCCCCGCCGGGCCGCCCCCGGGACCGTACTGATCCACAGCCGGCGGCAGGCCAGCAGCGTGGCCGCGACCAGCAGCCCGTTGCGGACGACCAGCAGTGCGATACCGCGCGGGCTGCTCGCGACCACATCCGCGAACCAGATGGGGAACTCGAGATACGTGACCCCCGTGGCGACCAGCACCAGGCAGGCCGGCAGAGTCATCCGGCTCGAACGGAACACCAGGCACACCGCCGCGAGGCCCACCAGCCAGATCATGTACTGGGGGCTGATCACCCGGCTGGTGGTGGTGAACAGCAGCACCGCGGTGAACGCCGCGTCCGCCGCCGTGCTCGCCGTGAACTCCCGGGCCCGCAGCCGCCAGATCAGCAGCCAGGCGAACGCCATCGCCGTCAGCGCCAGCGCCGCCCGGCTCACCAGCGGGACGTACGGGCCGAGGAACTCCACCGAGCCGTAGTTGAGCAGCACCTGCCCCTCCCACCCGTGGTGCCGGGCCACGTGGAAGACCAGCGCGCCCAGCGACTCGACCTCGGTGCCCCGGTCGCGCTGGAAGCCGAGGAACGCCAGCGCCCCCGGCATCGCCGCGCCGAACACCAGCAGCAGTCCGCCCACCGTGGCCCCGGCCGCGGTCCACGAGGTCCGGGTCACCGACCCGCGCCGCATCCCGGCCAGCAGGAGCAGCGGCCAGACCTTGAGCATCGCGCCGAATCCGGTGAGCACCCCGGCGAGCGCGGGTCTGCGGGCCGCCGCGAGCAGGGCCGCCACCGCCACCGCGGTCACCATCAGGTCATAGCGCGCGTACGCGGTCGGCCCGAGCAGTGGCACCCCGAGGACCCAGACCCACACGCCCCTCAGTGACCGTGCCGGCCTTTCCGGGTGCCGCCCCGCGTACATGAGCAGTCCGAAGACCAGCGCGTCGCAGATCAGTGAGACCACGAAGAAGGCCTTGGCGTAGCCGAGGAAGGGCAGCACGCCGGGGGAGAGGATCGCGAGGGCTGCCGCGGGCGGGTACTGCCAGGTGACGTCGTTCAGCGGGAACGTGCCGGTCTTGAGCACCTCGTACCAGCCCTGGTAGATGACCTCGACATCGCTGGTCACGTCGGGCCCGGCGACATAGAGCACCTTCAGCACCCAGAGCAGCAGCACGATCCTGGTGATCAGGCACACCGCGACGGGGAGGACGGTGCGCGCCGCACCTCTCATGATCACCTCACGTGGTTGTCGTACTGCGGTTTGCGTGAGCTGCCATGATGCCGGGAACACCTGAGCGAGAGCGAGCGGCCTCGCCGCCGTTGGTACTGTCGGCGGCGATGGACAAGACCCTGATCGTCACCAACGACTTCCCGCCCAGACCGGGCGGGATCCAGGCATTCCTGCACAACATGGCGCTGCGCCTGGACCCCGAGCGGCTCGTCGTCTACGCCAGCACCTGGAAGCGTGGCCGTGAGGGCATCGAGGCGACGGCGGCGTTCGACGCCGAACAGCCGTTCACGGTGATCAGGGACCGTACGACCATGCTGCTGCCCACTCCGCGTGTCACCCGGCGGGCGGTGGGGCTGCTGAAGGAGCACGGCTGCACCTCGGTCTGGTTCGGGGCCGCGGCCCCGCTCGGCCTGATGGCACCCGCGCTGCGGCGCGCCGGTGCCCGGCGGCTGGTCGCCACCACTCATGGGCACGAGGCCGGCTGGGCGCAGCTGCCCGGGGCGCGGCAGTTGCTGCGCCGGATCGGCGAGGGCACGGACACCCTCACCTACCTGGGGGAGTACACCCGCTCGCGCATCGCCGCGGCGCTGACCCCCGAGGCGGCCGGGCGGATGGTGCAGCTCCCGCCCGGTGTCGACGAGAAGACCTTCCACCCCGACTCGGGCGGCGACGCCGTGCGCGAGCGCCTCGGCCTCAGCGACCGCCCGGTGGTCGTCTGTGTCTCCCGGCTCGTCCCGCGCAAGGGCCAGGACACCCTGATCCAGGCCATGCCCGCGATCCTGGCCGAGGTGCCGGACGCGGTGCTGCTGATCGTCGGCGGCGGCCCGTACGAGAACGACCTGCGCCGGCTCGCCCGCTCGGCCGGTGTCGCGGAATCCGTCCGCTTCACGGGTGCCGTCCCCTGGGAGGAACTGCCCGCCCACTACGGCGCCGGTGATGTCTTCGCCATGCCCTGCCGTACCCGCCGCGGCGGCCTGGACGTCGAGGGCCTCGGCATCGTCTACCTGGAGGCCTCGGCCACCGGGCTCCCGGTGGTCGCGGGCGACTCCGGCGGCGCGCCGGACGCGGTCCTCGACGGTGAGACGGGCTGGGTGGTCCGCGGTGACCGCCCCGAGGAGTCCGCCGACCGGATCGTGACCCTCCTGCAGGACCCAGAGCTGCGCCGCCGGATGGGCGAGCGGGGGCGGGAGTGGGTCGAGGAGAAGTGGCGCTGGGATCTCCTCGCGGAGCAGCTGAAGACCCTGCTGTAGGCCCTGTCCTGGGCCGGCCCAGGACAGGAGCGGCAGCCGGTCCCGGGACCCTCCAGGGGTGTCCCGGGGCCGCTTGTGCCAGGCCGGTGGCACCCACGGCCACACCACACCATTCGCGCCACTCCTGGCGCATTAGGCACTCTTGCGCCGCGCGGAAAAATTCCTGCGCGATCCTATAGGCGGAATCGAAAATTCCGCCCATGCTGCGCGCATGACATCAAATCTGACGCGTCGTCACCTTCTGGGTCTCGGCGCCCTCCAGACCGCGGCGGCACTTGGCCTGACCCGTATCGGGGCCTCCCCGGCCCAGGCTGCCGAACGGTCCGCCACTGTCCGCGTCCCCGCCCTCGTCGTCGGCTCCGGCTACGGCGGGGCAGTCACCGCGCTGCGCCTCGGGGAGGCCGGAATCAGCACCCTCGTACTCGAAATGGGCCGCCTCTGGGACACCCCGGGGTCCGACGGAAAGGTCTTCTGTACCACCAGCGCCCCCGACCAGCGGTCCATGTGGTTCCGCACCCGCACCGAGGCGCCGCTCGCCCAGTTCCTGTGGCTCGACGTCGTCAACAAGGACATCAGCCCGTATCCCGGAGTCCTCGACCGGGTCCGCTTCGACAACATGTCCGTGTACGTGGGGCGCGGCGTCGGCGGGGGGTCGCTCGTCAACGGTGGCATGGCCGTCACCCCGCAACGGGCCTACTTCAGCGAGATGCTGCCCAACGTCGACGCCAACGCCATGTACGGCACGTACTTCCCGCGCGCCAACGCGATGCTCGGCGTCAATACCGTCAACTCCGCCTGGTTCGAGTCGACGGAGTGGTACCGCTTCAGCCGGGTCTCACGCAAGCATGCCGCCAAGGCGGGGCTGCGGACCGTGTTCGTGCCCAATGTGTACGACTTCGGGTACATGGAGCGCGAAGCCGCGGGGCAGGCCACCAGATCGGCGCTCGCCGGAGAGGTCATCTACGGCAACAACCACGGCAAGCGCAGCCTCGACCGCACCTATCTCGCCGCTGCCCTCGGCACCGGGAACGTCACCATCGAGACCCTCCAACGGGCCCGCGGCATCCGCAGGGAGCCCGACGGCAGCTATGTCGTCACCGCCGACCAGATCGACCTCGCCGGCAAGGTCGTCGCCACCCGGGAGATCGGCTGCGACCGGCTGTTCCTCAGTGCCGGCAGCATCGGGACCACCGAACTCCTGCTGCGCGCCCGCGAGACCGGCACCCTGCCCGACCTCAGCGCCGACATCGGCGGCGGCTGGGGCCCCAACGGCAATGTCATGACCGCACGCGCCAACCACATCTGGGACACGGTGGGCGCCAACCAGGCCACCATGCCCGTCATGGGCATCGACGACTGGTCCAACACCGCCAACCCCGTGTTCGCCGAGATCGCCCCCCTGCCCATGGGCTTCGAGCACTGGATCAGCCTCTATCTGGCGATCACCCGCAACCCGCAGCGCGCCAGCTTCAGATACAACACGACCACGGGCGCGCTCGGACTCGACTGGACCAAGGCCCAGAGCCAGGTGTCCGTCAACGCGGCCAAGACCCTCTTCGACCGGATCAACAAGGCCAACGTCACGATCTACCGCTACGACCTGTTCGGCGGCAACAAGACCTTCGCCGACGACTTCACGTACCACCCGCTGGGCGGCTGCGTGCTGGGCCGGGCGACCGACGACTACGGCCGGGTGCGCGGGGCGCCGGGCATCTACGTCACCGACGGAGCCCTCGTCCCGGGCTCCATCGGGGTCAATCCGTTCGTCACCATCACCGCGCTCGCCGAACGCAACATCGAGCGCGTACTCGCCGAGGACTACGCCCAGGCCGCCTGAGGCGGCCTGGGCGCCAGACCTGGACGACGACCGGGGGCTCAGCCCCCGTAGATCGCCTCGATCTCGCCCGCGAAGTCCTTCGCCACCACATTCCGCTTCAGCTTCAGCGACGGTGTGATGTGGCCGGCCTCCTCAGTGAACTGGGAGCCCAGGATGCGGAACTTCCGCACCGATTCCGCCTTGGAAACCGCAGTGTTGCCCTCGTCCACCGCCCGCTGGACCTCCGCCAGCAGGTCCGGGTCCTCGCACAGCGAAGCCGCCGTCGAACCGGCCGGCTTGCCGTGGTCGGCGGCCCAGCGGGCCAGGAACTCCTCGTCGATGGTGATCAGCGCGCCCACGAAGGGCCGCCCGTCGCCCACGACCATGCACTCCGCGACCAGAGCGTGTGCCCGGATCCGGTCCTCGATGACCGCCGGAGCGACGTTCTTACCGCCCGCAGTCACCAGTATTTCCTTCTTGCGGCCCGTGATCGCGAGGTAACCGTCCTCGTCCAGCGTGCCGATGTCACCGGTGTGGAACCAGCCGTTGGACAGTGCCTCGGCGGTCGCCGCCTCGTTGTTCCAGTAGCCGGAGAAGACATGCTCGCCGTGCACCAGCACCTCGCCGTCGTCGGCGATCCGGACCACCGAGCCCGGCAGCGGCTGGCCGACCGTGCCGATCTTCGGCCGGTCCCACGGGTTGAACGTCGTGGCCGCACAGGTCTCCGTCAGGCCGTAGCCCTCCAGCACCGTGAAGCCGATACCCCGGTAGAAGTGACCGAGCCGCTCGCCCAGCGGGGCGCCGCCGGAGATGGCGTACTCACCGCGCCCGCCCAGCACCGCGCGCAGCTTGCTGAAGACCAGCTTGTCGAACACCCTGTGCTTGAGCTTCAGCAGGAACGGCACGCCGCCCGGGGCGTCGAGCGCCCGGCTGTACGCGATCGCCGTGTCCGCCGCCTTGTCGAAGATCTTGCCCTTGCCCTCCGCCTGGGCCTTGGCCCGCGCGGAGTTGTAGACCTTCTCGAAGACCCGCGGCACACCGAGGATCAGCGTGGGCCGGAAACCGGCCAGCTCATCGGTGAGGTTCTTGATGTCCGGGGCGCAGCCCAGCTTGATCGGCGCCATCGCGGGCGCGATCGCGACCATCCGGCCGAAGACGTGCGCGGCGGGCAGGAACAGCAGCACGGAGCTGTGGCCCGTACGGAACAGTGGCCGCAGGCGCTCGACCAGGTTGCCGCACTCCGCGAAGAAGGCGCGGTGGGTGAGCACACAGCCCTTGGGGCGGCCGGTGGTGCCCGAGGTGTAGACGATCGTCGCCGGGTCGTCGGCCTTGGCGATCGCGCTGCGCTCGTCGACCAGCGCGTCGCTGACCTCGGCGCCGGCCGCGGTCAGCTCGTCGATCGCGCCTCGCTCGATCTGCCAGACCTGCTTGAGGGCGGGCAGCTCGGCCCGCACCGACTCCAGCGCCTCGATGTGCGCGTCGCTTTCCACGACGACCGCGACCGCACCGGAGTCGCCGAGGATCCAGCGCACCTGCTCGGGCGAGCTGGTCTCGTACACCGGCACGGTGACACCGCCGGCGCTCCAGATCGCGAAGTCGAGCTGGATCCACTCGTAGCGGGTGCGGGACATCAGCGCGACCCGGTCGCCGGGCTGGACGCCCGCGGCGATCAGACCCTTGGCGGCGGCCCGCACCTCGGCGAGGAACTGGGTGGCGGTGACATCCGTCCAGGTGTTCCCGACCTTTCGGCCCATGACGGCGACATCCGGATGCTGGGTGGCATTACGTCGGATGAGATCCGTCAGGTTTCCGTCCGTGGGGACCTCGTACAGGGCCGGAAGGCTGAACTCACGCAAGACTGCTGCTCCTCATCGGGCGCCGGCGCCACGGCTCTGTGTACGCACCGGGACTGCCCGGACGTTACCGACCAGTACTTGGTTCCGGATAGGGGTTCCCGGTCAGATGTTCGCTGCGTCACATGTGCGTGGCGCCGCATCGCGAACCCTATGACACCCTCTCCCCGCTCGCGAAGTTCGTGCAGGTCCGACCCCCTCTATCCAGTGTGGGCCGTTCGATTTAGGGTGATCGCGGGGTGATGTGAATGCGCGTTCACGTGGTCAGCGACGTACATGGAAACACCAGGGACCTGGCCAGGGCAGGCGACGGGGCCGACGCCCTGATCTGCCTCGGTGACCTGGTGCTCTTCCTTGACTACGCCGATCACTCGCGCGGGATCTTCCCCGATCTCTTCGGGGTCGAGAACGCCGATCTGATCGTCGAGCTGCGCACCGCGCGCCGCTTCGACGAGGCCAGGGATCTCGGCCGGCGGCTGTGGGCAGGCCTGGACCGCGACGCCGCGATCCTCTCCGCCGTGCGCAAGCAGTACGCCGAGATGTTCGCCGCCTTCCCGGCGCCGACGTACGCGACCTACGGAAACGTCGACATCCCCTCCCTCTGGCCGGAGTACGCCCGCCCCGGAACGACAGTGCTCGACGGCGAGCGCGTCGAGCTCGACGGCCGGGTCTTCGGATTCGTCGGAGGCGGACTGCGCACCCCCATGCGCACCCCCTTCGAGGTCTCCGACGAGGAGTATGCGGCGAAGGTCGAGGCACTCGGCGAGGTCGACGTGCTGTGCTCGCACATCCCACCGGACGTGCCCGAACTGACCTACGACGTCATCCCGCGCCGCTTCGAGCGCGGAAGCCGCGCCCTGCTGGAGGCCATCCGGCGCACCCGGCCGCGGTACGCCCTGTTCGGACACGTCCACCAGCCGCTGGCCCAGCGGATGCGGATCGGCACCACCGAGTGCGTGAACGTCGGGCACTTCGCCGCCACGGGGCGGCCCTGGGCCCTGGAATGGTGACCGGTACGGTCACGGTAGATTGCACACCGCAACCTTGTCCGGACAGCACCCGAGAGCACTGGAGGAGCCCGGCGATGGCGGAACACACCAGCTCGAGCATCACCATCGACGCGGCACCCGCCGATGTCATGGGGGTGATCGCCGACTTCGCGCGCTACCCCGAGTGGACCGGCGAAGTGAAGGAGACCGAGGTCCTCGAGAAGGACGACCAGGGTCGTGCGGTACGGGTCCGGCTGGTGCTGGACGCCGGTGCGATCAAGGACGACCACACCCTCGCGTACACCTGGACCGGGGCGAACCAGGTGTCCTGGACCCTGGTCAAGTCGCAGATGCTGAGGGAGCTCGACGGCTCGTACACGCTGGCGCCGGTCGACGGCGGCAAGCGCACCGAGGTCACCTACCAGCTGACCGTGGACGTCAAGATCCCGATGCTCGGCATGATCAAGCGCAAGGCGGAGAAGGTCATCATCGACCGCGCCCTCGCGGGTCTGAAGAAGCGCGTCGAGTCCGGCGCGGGCGCCTGACCGCGCCTCCCGCTCGGATGCGCATCGTCCTCGTCACCGGGCCCGGAGGTTCGGGCCGCACCACCGTCGCGGCGGCCACCGCGCTCGCCGCGGCCCGCAGCGGCAAGCGCACCCTGCTGCTCACGGCGGATCCCGCCCCCGTCCCGGGGGTCACCATGGGCACCGGTCCCGGCGAGGTGACCGAGGGGCTCTGGGTCGCCCGTATCGACTCCGGTGCGCACTTCCGTCGCGAACTGCTCGCCTTCCAGGAGCGCAGCACCGCGGCGCTCGACCTGCTCGGCGCCCGGAAACTGGAGGACGAGGAGCTCACGGAGCTGCCCGGCAGCGAGCAGTTCGCGCTGCTGCGCGGGCTGCGTGACCTGCGTGGCGGGGGCTGGGATGTGGCTGTGGTCGACATGCCCCCGGTCCGCGAGACGATCGCCCTGCTCGGACTTCCCGAGCAGCTCCGCCGCTACCTGCGCCGCCTCCTCCCACCGGAACGCCAGGCAGCCCGGGCACTGCGCCCGATGCTGGCCCAGCTCGCCGGCGTACCGATGCCCGCGCAGTGGCTGTACGAGACCGCAGCCCGCTGGGATGCGGAGCTCGGCGACGTACAGGAGCTGATCGACGACCGGAACACCTCGGTCCGGCTGGTCGCCGAGCCCGGGCCGGCCGCAGAGGACGCGCTGCCCACCGCACGGTTGGGGCTCGCCCTGTACGGGATGCGGGTGGACGCGCTCGTGGCCAACCGGATCCTGCCGACGGCATCCCCCGACCTCTGGCTCGCCGGGCTCCAGGCCCAACAGGAGAAGGTGCTGCGCCGCTGGCACCAGGAGTCCCGGCCGCAGTCGGCACCGCTGCTCTCCGTGCCCCATGCGGGCAGGGATCCCCGCGGGCTCGACGACCTGGCCGCACTGGCCGGCGATGACGGCGCCGACGGCCTCGCCGCAGGCCTGGAGCTACGGGAGGCCGATCCTGTGGACCCCTGGGACATCCGGCGGGCGACCTCGTCGGACAAGGCGTACGAGGACGAGTTCCACTGGGTTCTGCCGCTCCCCGGTGCCGTGAAGGAGGAGCTCGGGCTGGTCCGCCGTGGCGATGAACTGCTGATCACCGTGGGTCCGTTCCGGCGTGTCCTGCCCCTGCCGTCGGTGCTGCGCCGCTGCACCGTCTCGGGCGCGGGCCTCAGGGACGGTGAGCTCCGGGTCAGGTTCACCCCGGATCCGGCCGTGTGGCCGCAGGGCCGCTGAAAGGCGGCGCGCCGTTCGGGTACCGTCGACAGCAAGCAGTCCCGTTCTCCCGTTGATCCAGGAGCGCGCCATGAGCGATGCCACCGAGCGTCCCGCCGCCGATGCCGACCCCTGGGCCGAGGCGTGTGCCGAGGACCTGGAGGCCGAGCGGGCCCGCCGCCGGGAGCGGTACGGACACAGCAGCGGCACCGGATCCGCGGCGGAAGAGCTACGCAAGTTGATGGATGCCGTGGCCGACAAGATGTCCTCCTTGCAGAACCCGCTCTTCGGCATGGCGGCACAGGGTGCCGTACAGCAGTTGATCAGCCAGGCCAAGGCGGCCGTGGAGCCGGTCGTCGAACGCAATCCGCAGGTCTTCGACCATCTGGCTGCCGCCGGCAACGAGCTGCTCGCGGCGTACCGCTCCGCCGTGGAGGGCCATGAGCGGCGCTGGACCCGGGGTGAGACGCCGGGTAAGGCGTCTGGCGAGGCACCCGGTGACCGGCGCGAGGGCCCCGATGACGGACCGCGCGAGCAGATCGACCTGGACTGAGGCGGGGAGTCCCTCCGGTACCGTTGGCCTTAGCGGGGCACGACCGAAAACTGAGGGACACATGGGACTCACCATCGGCGTCGACATCGGCGGCACCAAGATCGCGGCCGGCGTGGTTGACGAAGAGGGCGCCATTCTCGAGACGCACACGGTGCCCACTCCGCCCACCGCCGACGGGATCGTGGATGCGATCTGCGCGGCCGTCACCGGAGCCGGTAAGGGGCACGACATCGAAGCGGTCGGCATCGGCGCCGCCGGCTATGTCGACGACAAGCGTGCCAACGTCCTCTTCGCACCGAACATCCACTGGCGCCACGAGCCGCTGAAGGACAAGGTCGAACAGCGCGTCAGCCTCCCCGTCGTCGTGGAGAACGACGCCAACGCGGCGGCGTGGGGCGAGTACCGTTTCGGCGCGGGCCAGGGACACGAAGACGTCATCTGCATCACGCTCGGCACCGGCCTGGGCGGGGGCATCATCATCGGCAACAAACTGCGCCGCGGCCGATTCGGCGTGGCGGCGGAATTCGGGCACATCCGGGTGGTTCCCGACGGACTGCTGTGCGGCTGCGGCAGCCAGGGCTGCTGGGAGCAGTACGCGTCGGGACGCGCCCTCGTCCGGTACGCCCAGCAGCGCGCGGGCGCCACCCCGGAGAACGCGCGGATCCTGCTCGGCCTCGGCGACGGCACGCCCGAGGGCATCGAGGGCAGGCACGTCAGTGAGGCGGCGCGGCAGGGCGACAAGGTGGCCGTCGACTCCTTCCGTGAGCTGGCGCGCTGGGCCGGTGCGGGGCTCGCCGACCTGGCCTCGCTCTTCGACCCGTCCGCCTTCATCGTCGGCGGCGGTGTCTCGGACGAGGGCGAGCTGGTGCTCGACCCGATCCGCAAGTCCTTCCGTCGCTGGCTGATCGGTGCCCAGTGGCGCCCGCACGCCCAGGTGCTCGCCGCCCAGCTCGGCAACAGGGCCGGCATGGTGGGCGCGGCGGACCTGGCCCGTCAGGGCTGACCCACCCGTAGGCACGCGTGCCCGCCACCCCTCGAGCCGGGGCGGCGGGCACGCTGCGTCCCGGGTCCGCGTCGTCGGCTACGGCACCCCCGTGCCCCCGCTATGTTGACCGCATGCCGACGCCCGAGCCGTACACGCTGCCCAACTCCCGCACCGAACCGGACGGTTCGGCGGTGGTTCGGGTGCTCAGCTACAACGTCCGCTCGATGCGGGACGACGAGGACGCACTCGCCCGGGTGATCCGCGCGTGCCGGCCCGACCTCGTGTTCCTCCAGGAGGCGCCGCGCTTCTTCCGCTGGCGCAAGCACGCCGCACGGCTCGCCGCCAAGAGCGAGCTGGTCGTGCTGGGCGGCGGCGCGACCGCGGCGGGGCCGCTGCTGCTGTGCTCACTGCGAACGACCGTCGAGCGTACCGAGGACGTACTGCTGCCGCTCACCCCGGGGCTGCACCGCCGGGGCTTCGCGACCGCCGTCGTACGGTTCGGCCGGGCCAGGATCGGACTGCTGAACTGCCATCTGAGCCTGGACGATGACGAGCGCTACGCCCAGACCGGGATGCTGCTGGAGCGGCTCGCGGCCCTGGACGTACCGCAAGCCATCGTCGCGGGGGACATCAACGAACAACCGGACGGCCCCGGATTCCGGCGCCTCGCCGCCGAGCTCCGGGACTGCTGGCGGGTACGCCCCTGGGGCGGCGAGTACACCTTCACGACCACCGCCCCGCAGCGGCGCATCGACGCGATCTTCGCGACACCCGGTGTCGAGGTCCTCGGCTGCGGAGTGCCTTCCGGCCACCCCGGGGTCAGCGCCCAGGACCTGAGGGCCGCGACGGACCACCTGCCGGTACTGGCGGCCCTGCGCGTCCCGGC
Organism: Streptomyces sp. NPDC059828; assembly: GCF_042731955.1. Lineage (NCBI taxonomy): Bacteria > Bacillati > Actinomycetota > Actinomycetes > Kitasatosporales > Streptomycetaceae > Streptomyces > Streptomyces sp. NPDC059828. The sequence continues at coordinate 156,283 of NZ_JBHWIW010000005.1, forward strand.
CTAGGGCCGTCTTTTGGAACTGGCGTCGCGAGCCAGGCGGGAGTTCTCACACACGGCCCAGCCGACGAGGCGGAGCCCGGCCGGATCAGACCACCGCACCGCGCCCTGGGTCGTCGTCCTCGTCGTCCCCGTGTGCCATCCGCGCCACCAGGGTGATGAAGCCACCGACGAATCCGCCGACCCCGAGCGTGGTCAGCCACCACGTCATGTTCCACTCCAGCAGCACGGCGAGCAGCAGCAGCACCGGTCCGCCGATCACGGCGAGCCAGGCGAACTTCGCCGTCGTGTCGGCCTCGGGCAGCGGCGGCGGCTCGGGCGGCACGAAGTGGCCCTCGTCCGACTCGTCAAGGTCGTCGTCGCTGGCCTCCGGCGCCTGATAGTCCCGCGGGCCATTGCCGGGGCCGACGCCCGGTGCGAACACGATCGAGCTGCCCAGCGGCCTTGCGGAGCCGGGCCCGGCCTCGTCGTCATCGTCCTCGGATTCGTCGTCCCCGGAAGCGTCGTCCCCGGACCCGGGCAGCGCGCCGTGCCGCGACTTGTCCGGCTTCTCCACCATGGCCGACTCGTCGGGAAGTGCCAGATCCTCGATGGGCCTGAAGGGTCTGGCGCCCGGCGGGTCCGTCGGCTCCTCGCCGTAGCCCGCGACGATCGCCGCCCAGGCGGCCTCCTCGTCGATCGGCTCCGGCTCCCGGTCGTCCCGGTCCGCGTCGTGCTGCTCAGCCACCGGATGTGCTTCCCTTCTTCCCGCCGCTCCCCCCACTCGGTGTACTGCTGGCACCCGGAGCGAGCCGACCGATGAACGCGTAGCTCTCCTCGAAAATCAGCTCCGCATCGTGGTCCAACGTCGCCACGTGGTAGCTCTGTTCCAGCAGGATCTCCCTGACGTCCTGGGACGAGACCCGGCTGAGGATCCGGGCCGAGTCGACCGGCGGCACCACATGGTCCTGCGGGCTGTGCAGAAGCACCATCGGCTGGGTGACCTGCGGCAGCTCCCCGTCGACCAGCTTGAGGAAATTGCGCAGGGAGTGCGCCGCGTGCAGCGGCACCCGGTCGTAGCCGACCTCCTCCGAACCCGCCATGGAGATATCGCTGGCAATGCCCTTGGTGCTGGGGACCAGATGCCGGGCCACCGGGAGTGCCTTGGCCGCGAGGCCGTGCATCTTGTTCGCCGGGTTGACCAGCACGATGCCGCTGATCGCGTCACCGTGCCTGGCCGCGAGCCGCAGCGTCAGCGCACCGCCCATGGAGAGCCCGCAGACGAACACCTGGCTGCACCGCTCCGTGAGCGCGCGCAGCTCCCTGTCCACCTCCGCGTACCAGTCCTGCCAGCCGGTCAGCTGCATGTCCTGCCAACTGGTGCCGTGGCCGGGCAGCAGCGGCAGCGACACGGTCAGACCGCGCTCCGCCAGATACTCCGCCCAGGGGCGCAGCGACTGGGGGGAACCGGTGAATCCGTGGCAGAGAAGGACACCGACTTCGCCGCCCTCGTGGCGGTAGGGCTCAGCTCCAGGCAGTACCGGCACCGGGCGTCTCCTGTTCGTGAGAAGTGCTCGTGAGAGGTCATCGCAAGAAGAAGTGCAAGGGATCACAAGGGATCGCAGGGGGATCTGTGAGCAGCGGACCGGGTCCCGGGGCCGGGCGGGATTCCCGATCCGATCCGAACCTGATCCGAACGCCGATCCGACAGCGATCCGAAGGTGCCTTCACGGTACGCGACGGCGCCGACACCGACTAGGTCCGAAGGGGCTTCAGCGCGGCACCAAGCGGCAGGGCGCCACCCCCTTACGGGTTAAGGTCTTTGCGTCGGACACCAGGAAGGCATTCGAGTTGATCTACGGCGCCATGAAGTTCTCCCTCGGAGGGTCACTGAAGCTTGCCTTCAGGCCCTGGGTGGAGGGCCTCGAGAACATTCCCGCCGAGGGGCCCGCGATCCTCGCGAGCAACCACCTGTCCTTCTCGGACTCCTTCTTCCTGCCGGCGGTACTGGACCGCAAGGTCACCTTCATCGCCAAGGCCGAGTACTTCACCTCGCCTGGCCTCAAGGGCAAGCTGACCGCGGCCTTCTTCAAGGGCGTGGGTCAGCTGCCGGTGGACCGCTCCGGTGCGCGAGGCGCGGGCGAGGCGGCCATCAAGAGCGGCATCGATGTGATCCGGAGCGGGGAGCTGTTCGGTATCTACCCCGAGGGAACCCGCTCGCCCGACGGCCGGCTCTACCGCGGCAAGCCGGGCGGCCTCGCGCGGGTGGCGCTGGCGACGGGCGCGCCCGTCATTCCGGTGGCCATGATCGACACGGAGAAGATCCAGCCCCCCGGCAAGGTCGTCCCCAAGCTGATGCGCCCCGGTATCCGGATCGGCAAGCCGCTCGACTTCAGCCGCTACCACGGCATGGACCACGACCGCTTCATCCTGCGCTCGGTGACCGACGAGGTCATGTACGAGATCATGAAGCTTTCCGGCCAGGAGTACGTCGACATCTACGCCACCGCCGCCAAGCGCCAGATGGCGGAGGCGAAAGCGGCGGCGAAGGCCGCGGCGAAGGACGCCACCGCGGAGCGGCACGGCGCCGAGTAGCGCCGTCCGGCCCGTGCCGCACCCGGAGGCGGGCGAAGACAGGCCAGGGAGGGGGAACATGCCCAGACGTGAGCGGGTCGTCCGGATGTCGGTCGAGCTGCCGCTGTGGCGCGCCCTGACCGCGTACCGCCTGCTGACGGCGGGCTACGCGGTGCTGCTGTTCGTCTTCGGCCGCGTCAGGTTCGAGCACCCGTGGGTCGCCATCGGCTATCTCGCCGTCCTGGGACTGTGGACCCTCGCCACCCTCCCGAAGGTGGCGAACGCGGTGAGCTGCACCAAGCGCTTCCTCGCCGTCGACATCGCCATCGCCCTCACCGGCATCCTTCTCACACCGCTCGCCGACACCGACGCCCAGCGGATGGACCTGCCGACGCTGCCGTCGATCTGGACGGCCGGTTCGGTCCTCGCCTTCGCGATCAAGGGCGGCTGGCGCTGGGCCGGGTTCGCCTCATCGCTCGTCGCCGTGGCCAACATCATCGAGCGCGGCGAGCCCAGCCGCGACACCTTCCACAACGTGCTGCTGGTGTGGGTCGCCTCCATCGGCATCGGATACGTCGTCGAGATCGCCCGCGCATCGGAGCGCACCCTGGCACGCGCCCTGGAGATCGAAGCGACCACCCGGGAACGGGAGCGGCTGGCCCGCGACATCCACGACAGTGTGCTCCAGGTGCTGGCCATGGTGCAGCGCCGCGGCACCGCGCTCGGCGGCGAGGCCGCCGAGCTGGGCAGGATGGCGGGCGAACAGGAAGTCGCCCTGCGGACCCTGGTCGCGGGGGGTCTGCTGCCCGCCTCGCGGGTCTCGGAGGACGAGACGCAGGGCGCGTTCGTACGGGTGGTGAACGAGCCGGGTGAGCAGGCGGACGAGGGCCCGGGAGCCGACGGCGACGGGGCCCCGCGCGATCTGCGGCCCCTGCTCACACCGTATGCCGGTGCCAGTGTCACCCTGTCCGAACCCGGATCCCCCGTGCTGCTGTCGCCGCGCCAGGCGCGGGAGCTCGCAGCCGCTGTCGGTGCCGCCCTGGACAATGTCCGCAGGCACGCCGGTGACGGAGCCCAGGCCTGGATCCTGCTGGAGGACTGGTCGCACGAGGTGATCGTGACCGTGCGGGACGACGGCCCGGGCATCCCGGACGGACGGCTGGCACAGGCCGAGGGAGAGGGCAGGCTCGGAGTGGCACAGTCGATCCGCGGCCGGCTCCGGGACATCGGCGGCACGGCCGAGCTGATCTCGGTGCCGGGGCAGGGAACGGAAGTCGAGCTCAAGGTCCCGCGCGGGACACGGGGGAAGGCGAAACGATGAGGAACACGACAGGCGGGCCGGACGCGACGGATCCGGCAGGGGCCGCCGACGCGCCGATCCGGGTCATGGTCGTGGACGACCACCCGATGTGGCGGGACGCGGTCGCCCGCGACCTGGCGGCGGCCGGCTGCGATGTGGTGGCGACGGCGGCCGACGGCCCGCAGGCGGTGCGCCGCGCCCGGGCCGTGTCCCCCGATGTCCTCGTCCTCGACCTGAATCTGCCCGGGATGCCCGGCGTTCAGGTCTGCAAGGAAGTGGTGGCGGCGAACCCGGCCCTGAGGGTGCTGGTGCTCTCGGCGAGCGGTGAGCACGCCGACGTACTGGAGGCGGTGAAGTCGGGCGCGACCGGCTACCTGCTGAAGTCGGCCAGCACGGATGAGCTGATCGACGCCGTGCGGCGGACCTCCGTCGGCGACCCGGTGTTCACGCCCGGGCTCGCCGGGCTGGTCCTGGGGGAGTACCGGCGACTGGCCGCGGAGCCCGCGCCCCTGGCCGGCACGGACGAGCCGAAGGCGCCCCAGCTCACCGAGCGCGAGACCGAGGTGCTGCGGCTGGTCGCCAAGGGGCTCTCGTACAAGCAGATCGCCGAGCGGCTCGTGATCTCCCACCGCACCGTGCAGAACCACGTGCAGAACACCCTCGGCAAGCTCCAGCTGCACAACCGCGTGGAGCTGGTGCGCTACGCGATCGAGCGCGGGCTCGACGACGCCTGATCCCCACCCTCCACCGGTTCACTCCTCGGAGTGAATCGGTGTGAACTGGCGGACGCCAACTTCCGCCTGTCGTACTGGAATTCACCTGACGCGCCGTCCCGGAGTGACCTGGGTCACTACTAGCGTGGTTCCCCTATGCCACCACCGACGGCGAAGGGAACTTCCATGCGGGTCGGAGTACTGACCGGGGGCGGCGACTGCCCCGGCCTCAACGCGGTCATCCGCGGCATCGTCCGCAAGGGCGTCCAGGAGTACGGATACGAGTTCACGGGCTACCGTGACGGCTGGCGCGGACCGCTGGAAGGCGACACCGTGCAGCTCGACATCCCCGCCGTGCGCGGCATCCTGCCGCGGGGCGGCACGATCCTCGGCTCGTCCCGCACCAATCCCCTCAAGCAGAGCGACGGCATCCGCCGGATCAAGGAGAACCTCGCCAAGCACGAGGTGGAGGCCCTGGTCGCGATCGGCGGCGAGGACACCCTCGGGGTCGCGGCCCGGCTCGCCGACGACTACGGGATCAACTGCGTGGGCGTCCCGAAGACCATCGACAACGACCTGTCCGCCACCGACTACACCTTCGGCTTCGACACCGCGGTCGGCATCGCCACCGAGGCCATCGACCGGCTGCACACCACCGCCGAGTCCCACATGCGGGTGTTGGTCGTCGAGGTGATGGGTCGTCACGCGGGCTGGATCGCCCTGCACTCCGGCTTGGCGGGCGGCGCGAACGTCATCCTCATCCCCGAGCAGCGCTTCGACGTGGACCAGGTGTGCGCCTGGGTCACCTCCCGCTTCCGTGCCTCGTACGCGCCGATCGTGGTGGTCGCCGAGGGCGCGGTGCCCGGGGACGGCGACATGGTCCTCAAGGACGAGTCGCGCGACTCCTTCGGCCATGTGCGGCTCTCGGGCGTCGGCGAGTGGCTCGCCAAGGAGATCGAGCGACGCACCGGCAAGGAGGCAAGGACGACCGTCCTGGGCCATGTCCAGCGCGGCGGCACCCCGAGCGCCTTCGACCGCTGGCTCGCGACCCGCTTCGGCCTGCACGCGATCGACGCGGTGCGCGACGGCGACTACGGAAAGATGGTCGCGCTGCGCGGCACGGACATCGTCCGCGTCCCGATCTCCGAGGCGACGGCCAAGCTGAAGACGGTCGACCCCTCGCTGTACCGGGAGGCCGGCGTCTTCTTCGGCTGAGCGCGTCTTCGCAGTCGGCCCCTGGGCCCGCCCGCAGCCGCCGGGCCGGCCCGGGGGCGCACTTCAGTCCTGTGCCGAAGGCTCCCGGACCAGTCCCCTCAGCAGCGAGCGCACGATCTCGGGGCCCCGCAGAGTCAGCACCGACTCCGGGTGGAACTGGATCCCCGCGAAGCCGTCCCCGCGCAGCGCATGGACCTCGTGGGTCAGGGCGTCGCGGGCGACCTCGGTCCCGCAGGCCGACAGCCGTGCCTGCGAGGCCTCGTCGCACACCGCGGTGAAGCTGTTGTAGAAGCCGACCGTCTCCTCGTCGCCGAAGAGCCCGATCCGCACCTGGGCGCCCTGGAAGGGGGTCTCCTTGCGGGTGATCGGCAGGCCGAGTTCCGCCGCGATCAGCTCGTGCCCCAGACAGACACCGAGCACCCCGTGCGGCGCCGGGTCACGGGCCAGGAGCTCCGCCGTCAGCGAGCGCAGGAAGCGCATTCTGGGGTCGGTGCCGTCCGAGGGGTCGCCCGGTCCCGGGCCGAGTACCACGGGGCCCTCGTGGGCGAGGGCCGCGTCCCGTACGCCGGGATCGTCGTAGCGGCGAACGGTCACCTCCAGGCCCGCCCCGCGCAGCACATGGGCCAGCATCGCGGTGAAGGTGTCCTCGCCGTCCACCACCAGGGCATGCCCGGTGACCTCCGGAGGCAGGGACTGCATCCGCAGCCAGAACGGCGCCAGGCCGTCCCTGCGTGCGTCGAGCGCCGCCCGCACCCGGGCGTCGGCGGCCAGCCGGGGCCGTACCGACCCGGCCTCGCCGGCGGCGGCCCCGGGACGAACCACACCCAGTGCGGCCAGCACCGCCGCCGCCTTGGCGTGGGTCTCCGCGACCTCGGAAAGCGGGTCGGAGTGCCGGACCAGCGTCGCGCCGACCGGCACGCGCAGGGCGCCCGACGCCGCGATGTCCGCGGTGCGGATCAGGATGGGGGAGTCCAGGGTCTGTGCTTCGTTCGCGTCCTGCCCGAGCAGTGCCAGGGCCCCCGCGTAGTAGCCGCGGCCCGTGGGCTCGTGGCGGGCGATCACCCGGCAGGCGTTCTGCACCGGGGAGCCGGTGACCGTCGCGGCGAACATGGTCTCGCGCAGCACGTCCCGTACGTCGAGCGAGGAGCGCCCGCGCAACTCGTACTCGGTGTGTGCGAGGTGCGCCATCTCCGTGAGCCGAGGGCCGACCACCACACCGCCCTTGTCGCCGACCGTGCACATCATCTTCAGTTCCTCGTCCACGACCATGGAGAGCTCATCGGTCTCCTTGCGGTCGGCGAGGAAGTCCAGCAGCCCCTCCACCGAAGGGCCGGCGGACGGATAGCGGTAGGTGCCGCTGATCGGGTTCATCACGACGGTCCCGCCCGACATCCGGACGTGCACCTCGGGGCTCGCGCCCACCAGCGTGCGGTCACCGGTGTGCACGACGAACGTCCAGTACGCGCCCCGCTCCCCTTCGAGCAGCCGCCTGAACAGGGCGAGCGCGTCGGACCGGGTGAAGCCGGGGATCTCGCCTGTGAAGGTGCGCCGGACGACGAAGTTCGCTCCCTCGCCCCGCCCGATCTCGTCCTCGATGACCCGGCGCACCGTCCGGGCGTACTCCTCGTCGCCGATGTCGAAGCCGCCGCCCTCGACGTGGACCTCGTGCCCGGGCAGCCGGTCGAGCAGCTCGTCCGTCGGCAGTTCGTACGCCTCGTCCGCGACCAGCACCGCGAGCGGGGTGCCGTCGTCCCGCACCTCGAAGCCGCGCTCCCTGATCTGCCGGAACGGCACCAGAGCCAGGGAGGGCAGGTCGCCCACCGGGATGTCCGCGAGCCGCTGGGCCTCGTGGACCGGGCCGACCAGCACGTCGACGGTGTCCCGGTCGCGGCCCGGGGTGCGCCTGCGAAGCAGGGCGAAGGGGCGGGCGCCGTCGTCGTGGTCCAGGAGTCTGCTGATGATGTCCATCGGTGCGTTCCTTCCGTGGCGGGGAGTGCGTCAGGGAGGAACGGCCGTGGAAACGGAAGAAGGCCGCCCCTCGGGCGGCCTTCGCGGTGATCGGTCAGATCGTTTTCAGATCGTCAGTGGGCACGCGCGATGAAGTGGGCCGCCGGTTCAGCGGGCCACCACCAGTTCTGGTTGGTCGGCGCGTACATACGAGGCACCTTAGCAGCGCGCTCAGACCAGGGCGACGACGATCGACGTCACCAGCTGGACCACCAGACCCAGCAGCAGCACGCCGATACCGCCGACGAAGACCAGCAGGGCGTAGCCGCCGGGCGTTCCCGGCGCCGTGCCGCGCCAGGCGACGACGGACATCCACAGGCAGGCGACCGCCCCCGGGGTGAGCAGCAGTGCAGCCCAGGTCGCGTAGGTGACGAACTCCACGGGCGAGGGCTCGAAGGCCGCGCCGTCGGTCAGCCGCACCTCGACCCGGCTGCCCGCCGGGTAATCCTCGTCGGCCCCGACCAGGACCACGTTGTCCCGGGACGCGGGTCCTTGGCTCCCCGCGGCGGCGAAGGCGCCCTCGCAGTCCACGCCGAGCAGACTGGCCCCGATGTCGTGGTTGCCGTGACACTCCGACACGGTGAGGACGCCGTCGGCCGGACCCGACCCCGTCACCGCGGTCAGCCGGGCGCCGAAGACCAGCCAGACCCCCCAGATCGACATACCGAGGCACAGCACTGCCCCGGTGATCGCCGTTGCTGTCCGCGCCCCTCGCACGTCGCCCTAACCGCCCACGCCGCCGGTGTCCATTGTCAGTCCCCCATCCGCGGGAGAGCGTATACGGAGTGCTCCGGCCCATGGTCCCCGGGCTTCGGAGGGGATCATGGATTGGCGAGGGTTGTCTCAAAAAATGAGCAGAGGTCTGGACTCCGCGTGCGACCCCGTAATGTTGTCGAGGTGACCGTGAACGCTAAGACCACCGACACCGGTGGCAACACCTGGCGAAACCTGCCCGCGGCGCAGCAGCCCGAGTACCCCGATGCCGAGGCTCTGCGCGATGTGATCGCGGACCTCGAGTCGTATCCGCCGCTCGTCTTCGCGGGCGAGTGCGATCAGCTGCGCGCCCGGATGGGAGCCGTCGCCAGGGGCGAGGCGTTCCTGCTCCAGGGCGGCGACTGCGCGGAGGCCTTCGACGGTGTGTCCGCCGAGCACATCCGCAACAAGCTCAAGACCCTGCTCCAGATGGGCGCGGTGCTGACGTACGCCGCGTCGGTGCCGGTCGTCAAGGTGGGCAGGATCGCCGGCCAGTACTCGAAGCCGCGCTCCAAGCCCACCGAGACCCGCGACGGTGTGACCCTCCCGACCTACCGGGGCGACTCCGTCAACGGCTTCGACTTCACCGAAGAGGCCCGCATCCCGGACCCCGAGCGCCTGAAGCGCATGTACCACGCGTCCGCGTCGACGCTGAACCTGGTGCGCGCCTTCACCACCGGTGGTTACGCCGACCTGCGCCAGGTGCATGCCTGGAACCAGGACTTCGTGAAGTCGTCCCCGTCGGGGCAGCGCTACGAGCAGCTCGCGCGCGAGATCGACAACGCGCTGAACTTCATGAAGGCCTGCGGCACCGACCCGGCCGAGTTCCGCACCGTCGAGTTCTTCGCCTCCCACGAGGCCCTGCTCCTGGACTACGAGTCGGCGCTGACCCGTACGGACTCCCGTACCGGACAGCTCTACGACGTCTCGGGCCACATGCTGTGGATCGGTGAGCGCACCCGGCAGATGGACGGTGCGCACATCGAGTTCGCGTCGAGGGTCCGCAACCCCATCGGTGTGAAGCTCGGCCCGACCACGACGGTCGACGAGGCCCTGCGGTACATCGACAAGCTGGACCCGGAGCGCGAGCCCGGCCGGCTGACCTTCATCGTCCGCATGGGCGCCGACAAGGTCCGTGACCGGCTCCCCGAGCTGGTCGAGAAGGTGACGGCGTCCGGTGCCACGGTGGCCTGGGTGACGGACCCGATGCACGGCAACACCTTCGAGGCGGCTTCCGGGCACAAGACCCGCCGCTTCGACGACGTGCTGGACGAGGTCAAGGGCTTCTTCGAGGTCCACAAGGCGCTCGGCACGCACCCCGGTGGCATCCATGTCGAGCTCACCGGCGATGACGTCACCGAGTGTGTGGGCGGCGGTGACGAGATCTTCGTGGACGATCTGCACCAGCGCTACGAGACGGCCTGCGACCCGCGGCTCAACCGCAGCCAGTCGCTGGACCTGGCCTTCCTGGTGGCGGAGATGTACCGCGACCAGTAGTGACCGTATGCACGTTGTACATGACTGTGGGGCGCGGATCCTTGTGATCCGCGCCCCACAGTTGCGTCCGGGGCTTTTGCCACCCAGGGGCGGCGGGTAAGGTTAGGTTAGCCTCACCGATCATCGGGACGGCGCCACTATCGATCCGATCCGACGATCCGATCCCATCGGGAGGTGAACCGCGTGTACGTCTGCTCGTGCTTCGGCATCACCGAGAAGCAGGTCAAGGAGCACGCGGAGGCCGGTGCCTGCACCCCCCGCCAGATCGCCTCGGTCTCCAAGGCGGGCACGGACTGCGGATCGTGCGTCCGTCGGATCCAGGGACTCCTCGGCCGTGGCGCGTGCCCCCGCCGTGAGCTCCTCGAGCAGGGCGACCGCACCGCCGCGCTGTCACTCGGCCCCGACGCGACGCTTGGCGCCTCGGACGGCACGTCGGCCGAGTCAGCGGACATCCCGCAGGCACTGCCCGAAGCCGCCTAGTTCCCTGCCGCCCCTCGCGCTCAGCTCTCGGGCTGCTCGATCAGCTGGGCGATGTACAGCGGCTCCCCGAGCTTCTCGACCAGCTCGAGCTGTGTGTCGAGATAGTCGATGTGGTGCTCCTCGTCGGCCAGGATCGACTCGAAGATGTTGGCCGACGTGATGTCGCCCTTGTTCCGCATGACCTCGATCCCGCGCCGCAGCCGGTCGATGGCCTCGACCTCGACCTGCCGGTCGGCCTGGAACATCTCGGTGACCGTCTGCCCGATCCGCACGTGGAAGAGCCGCTGGTAGTTCGGGAGGCCCTCCAGGAACAGGATCCGGTCGGTCAGCACCTCCGCGTGCTTCATCTCGTCGAACGATTCGGCCCGGGTGTACTTGGCGAGCTTGGTCCAGCCGAAGTTCTCCTGCATCTTCGCGTGCAGGAAGTACTGGTTGATCGCGGTCAATTCGGCAGTCAGCTGCTCATTGAGGAACTCGATGACCTCAGGGTCGCCCTGCATCGCAGAGGCTCCTTCCGCGCGTGTGACTGGGGCAGGATGGGCGCATCCTCGCACCGTGATCCATGGCCGTCCAGTAAGTGCATGCTTAGTAGGAGTTGCCCGAATCGGCCCAGACCTGGTCATGACCACCCCTCCCGGTCTGTCACCATGGAAGGCATGGGTCAGCCGGAGAGCCGGGATATACGCGAGTCCGAGCAGTCCGGGCTCCCTCCGGGGCAGCGAATGCAGCGTGGCTGGCCCGTCACCCACTACGGCCCCGTCCCCAAGTTCAGGGCCGAGCGCTGGGAGTTCCGGGTTTTCGGCGCGACAGCGGACGGCGAGAAGCACTGCTGGAACCACGAGGAGTTCTCGGCCCTTCCGTTCGCCACGATCGTGGCCGATCTGCACTGCGTGACGAAATTCAGCATGCTCGGGGCCGAATGGGGTGGGGTCCCCGCCCGGACCATCGTCGAGCTGGCCCCGCCCGCGCCGTCCGTCACCCATGTCATGGTCTGGGCCGAGTACGGCTACAGCGCCAATCTCCGGCTCGCCGACTTCCTCTCCGACCGTACGATCTTCGCCACCCACAAGGACGGTGAGCTGCTCACCGCCGAACACGGTTTCCCGCTGCGGCTCGTCGTGCCGCATCTGTACGCGTGGAAGGGCCCGAAGTGGGTGCGGGGCGTGGAGTACATGACCACGGACCGCCGGGGCTTCTGGGAGGAGCGGGGCTACCACAACCTCGGCGACCCCTGGCGGGAGCAGCGCTACTCCTACCAGGAGCAGCCCGGGGACGGCCCCGAGCTCTGACGACGTGTCGACCGTGACCGGCTGGGGCCGGTTCGGCGTCACCCGTCAGGGCAGGCGCAGCCCCTTCAGCCGCGCCACGTCCGCCGCGTAGGCGCCCTTCGGACCCGGGGTCTCGATGATCAGCGGCACCCCCTCGGCGGCGGGATGCGCCATCAGCTCCCGGAACGCCTCCTCACCGATATGGCCCGCACCGATGTTCGCGTGCCGGTCCCGGTGCGACCCCCATGGCTCCTTCGAATCATTGGCGTGGACCAGCTTCAGCCGTCCCTCTCCCACCGTGTCCACCAGCAGATCCAGGGTCTCCTTGACCCCGCCCGGCGCGGACAGGTCGTGCCCGGCGGCGAAGACATGACAGGTGTCCAGGCAGACGCCCAGCTTCGGGTGGGCGTCCAGCGCCGCGAAGTACGGCCCGAGGTCCTCGATCGTGGAACAGAGCGAGAAGCCCTGACCGGCGGTGGACTCCAGGAGCAGCACCGGATCCTCGTCGTGCGTGAGCTCGTCGAGCAGCGGCAGCACCAGTTCGCGTACCTGCCGCAACGCCACCTCGCGCGAGCGGCCTCCGGTGGCCGAACCCGTGTGCACCACCACGCCCAGCGCCCCGATCTCCCGGCCGCGGCGCAGCGAGTGCCGCATCGACTCCACGGAGCTCTCGGCGGTCGCAGGGGTGTGCGAGCCGAAATTGATCAGATACGGAGCGTGTACGTACACCGGTACCCTCTCGGCCGCGCAGTCGGCGCGGAAGCGCTCGTCCTGCGCGGGATTCCCGGGAGGCGTCGCCCAGCCGCGCGGATTGGCCACGAAGACCTGGACGGTCTCGGCGCCGATCTCGCGTGCGTACCCCAGGCCCGTCCTGGCGAGGCCGCCGGCTACGGGAACGTGGGCGCCGACGGGGTGGTGCATCGTCTCTCAGAGTCCCTTGGTCTTGATGGTGATGGTGCTGCCCTCGGGCGCCTGCTCGCCCCCGGCCACGGACTGGCTCTCGATCTCGTTGCCCAGGAAGGGGAAGCTGCGCTCGACCTTCACCTCGAAGCCGGCCTTCTTGAGCTCGCTGGTCGCCGACTCGACGTTGTCGCCGGTGACGTCCGGCACCTCGATCATGCGCGGGCCCTTGGAGACGGTGAGAGTGATCGTGTCGCCCGCGGCCACCTGGCCGCCCTCGGCCGGGGACTGCGCGGCGACGGTACCTGCCTCCTCGGGGGAGTGGACCTGCTGCGGGGCGACCTTGACCTTCAGCCCGGCCTCCTCGAGCGCGGCCGTGGCGTCCTCGACGGTCTCGCCGACGACCCCGGGGGCGTCGATCGGCGCACCCTTGCTGACGACCAGTGCGACGGCGGAGTCCGGGCGCGCTCCGGTGCCGGTCACCGGATCCGAGCCGGTGACGGTGCCCTGGGCGGCCTCTTCGTCGAACTCCCTGGTGACCACGCCCGGTGCCAGGCCCACCTTGCGCAGGGCGCTGCGCGCTTCGGAGAGGCTCAGCCCCTCCAGTTCGGGCACCTTGACGATCTCGGGACCCCGGGAGATCGTCAGCGTCACCGAGCCGTTGTGCCGGATGCGCTTGCCCTGCTCGGGGTCGGCGGCCATGACGGTGCCGCGCTTGAAGACCTCGCTGTAGTCCTTCTTCGACGGCTCTACCTCGAGTCCGGCGTCGGTGAGGCGCTTCCTGGCCTCGGTCTCGGTCTTGCCGAGCACGGAGGGCACCCTCGTGAACTGACCGGAATTGATGTACCAGACACCGGTGCCGACCCCGAGCAGGAGCAGCGCGGCCACGACAGCCGCGAGCATTCCCCGGCTGGGCCGCCGCGAGCGCGAGTGCCCGTGACCCGCCGGCTGGAACCCCTCCGGGGCATCCGCCGGCAGCTCGAGGCGGCTGGTGTGCTCCACGACCCCGGGCTGCCCGGCCCCGGGCTCCGCCGTGGCGTGCGTCGCTGACCGGACGGCACGCGGGATCACACTCGTACGGTCATCGGCACCGTCGTGCGCGGCGGCCCTGGACTGCGGCGGTACGGCGTCGAGCTGCGCGTCGTAGAGGGCGGCGCGCGCCTCACGGGCGAGGGCCAGCAGCGCGACGGCGTCGGCCGGGCGCTGCTCCGGAGTGCGGGCGGTGGCCCCCGCGACCAGGCCGTCCAGCTCGGCGGCGAGCCCGGGTACGGCGGCGGACGGGGCGGGCACGTCCTCGTGCAGATGCTGGTAGAGCACCTGTGCGGGGGAGTCCCCGGTGTGCGGCTTGGCGCCGGTCAGCATCTCGTAGAGGACCACCCCGCAGGCATAGACATCGGCCTGGGTGCCGGCGGTGCCGGACTCGATCTGCTCCGGTGCGAGATAGGACACGGTCCCGAGCACCGAGCCCGTGGTGTTCGTCACCGACCCCACGGCCCTGACAAGCCCGAAGTCGGCCACCTTGACCCGGCCGTCATCGCCTATCAGCACGTTCTCCGGCTTCATGTCCCGGTGCACGAACCCGGCCCTGTGCGCCGCCCCCAGCGCCGCCAGCACCGGCTCCAGGATGTCGAGCGCGGCCCGCGGCTGGAGCGCGCCCCGCTCGCGCAGCACATCGCGCAGATTGCATCCCGGGACGTACTCCATCGCCAGATAGACGTACGCGCCCTGAGCCCCCTGGTCGTACACCCCCACCACATTGGGGTGGGACAGCCGGGCCACGGACTTGGCCTCACGGATGAAGCGCTCCACGAAGGACGCGTCCGCCGCGAGGTCCGGGTGCATCACCTTGAGAGCGAGCACCCGGTCGAGCCGGATGTCCACGGCCCGGTAGACCGTGGCCATCCCGCCGACGGCGATACGCGCGTCGACGCGGTAGCGGCCGTCGAGCAGCTGCCCGACGAGGGGGTCCTGAAGGGTCGTATCCACGCAGGCGAGTCTACGAGCCGGACGCGGGGCCGTTCTCCCCCAGGACCACCTCCGGCACCGTACTGAAGCGTGGCTGTGACGCGCGGGTGTGAGAAGCCGCTCGCTGGGTAGCCTCGCGGCCCGTCGGCGTACGTCAGAACGCCGGGCGCTCCGGGTCCAGCACCGCGAGCCCGCCGACCGGTGAGGACGCCTGGGCGAAATGGCGGCGAGGGATCCTGCCCGCGCGGTGTGCGAGGCGGCCCGCCTCGACCGCGTGGCGCATCGCGGAGGCCATCAGCACCGGCTCCTGGGCCCGGGTGACCGCAGAGGCGAGCATCACCGCCGCGCAGCCCAGCTCCATCGCCAGGGCCGCGTCCGACGCGGTGCCCGCCCCGGCGTCCAGGATCACCGGGACACCGGCCTGCTCGGTGATGAGCTGGAAGTTGTGCGGGTTGCGGATGCCGAGCCCGGAGCCGATGGGGGAACCCAGTGGCATGATCGCCGCGCAGCCGACCTCCTCCAGCTTCCGGGCGAGGACCGGGTCGTCGTTGGTGTACGGCAGCACGACGAAGCCGTCGTCCACCAGCACCTCGGCGGCGTCCAGCAACTCCACCGGATCGGGCAGCAGAGTGCGCTCGTCGGCGACCACCTCGAGCTTGATCCAGTGCGTGCCCAGCGCCTCCCGGGCCAGCCGCGCCGTGAGCACGGCCTCGCCCGCCGTGAAGCAGCCGGCGGTGTTGGGCAGCACCCGGATGCCCAGCCGGTCGAGCACCGACAGCACGGAGCCCCGCACGGCCGGATCCAGCCGCCGCATCGCGACGGTCGTGAGCTCCGTGCCGCTGGCGACCAGTGCGCGCTCCAGGGCGTCGAGGCTCGGCGCCCCGCCCGTACCCATGATGAGCCGGGACGAGAACTCCACCCCGCCCAGCACGAAACGATCATCTGCCATGGCCCCGGTCACCCGCCCTGCACCGCGGTGAGGATCTCCACCCGGTCGCCGTCGCCGAGCGGGGTCCCCGGCCACTCGCTGCGCGGGACGACCGACTCGTTCACCGCGGCCGCGACGCCGGAGCGAGCCGCGGTCAGTGTCGCGACCAGCGCGTCGAGGCTCGTACCCGCCGCGATCTCCAGCGGCTCCCCGTTGACGGAGACGGTCGGATTCACGGTCGTGCTCATACGGACGCCTCCTGGCGTGCGGGAGAGAAGCGATGAGGGGCGAAGGGGCGGGCCTCTTCCGGCAGTTCGCCCGTGACCAGGGCGTCGGCCAGGGCGTCGCCGGTCACCGGGGTCAGCAGCACGCCGTTGCGGTAGTGGCCGGTGGCGAGCAGCAGCCCGGGCAGTTCCGTAGGCCCGAGCAGCGGCGCGTTGTCCGGTGAGCCGGGCCGCAGGCCCGCACGGGTCTCGGTGAGCGGCAGTTCGGTGATGCCCGGCACCAGCTCATGGGCGTCGCGCAGCAGCTCGTACACCCCGCCCGCCGTGACCGTGGTGTCCCAGCCCAGCTCCTCGCTCGTGGCGCCCACGACCAGCTCGCCGTTCTCACGGGGCACCAGGTACACCTGGCTGCCCCGCACCACGGCCCGTACGGTCCGCGACAGGAACGGGGCGCGCGGACCCGGCACCGTCAGTCGCAGCACCTGCCCCTTCACCGGCCGCACCGGAGGCAGGACCTCGTCGGGCACGCCGGCCAGCCGGCCGCTGAGGCTGCCCGCGGCCAGTACCACCTGATCCGCGACCACCTCATGGGCAGCGCCGGGGCCGTCGGCGGTGGCCCCGGGCGGGCTGAGGACGGCCCCGGTGGCGCGGTCGCCGTCGACCGTGAGTCCGGCCGCCCAGGTGCGGTGGAAGACCACCCCCGCCCGCTCGCAGGCCACCACCAGCGCACTCGCCAGCCGCCGCGGGTCGATCTGATGATCACCGTCGACCCGCAGTCCGCCCCTGACCCCCGGGGCGAGCATCGGTTCGAGCCGGCGGCACTCGCGTCCGGTGAGCCACACCGACTCCAGCCCGCAGCGGCGCTGAAGCGCGTGCAGCTCGCGCAGATGAGCCCGGTCGTCCGCGTCCAGCGCGACCGCGAGCGTCCCGCAGGTCCGGTAACCGGTGTCCTGGCCGCTCGCCTCCTCCAGCTCCGCGACGAAGTCCGGATAGCGCCGGGCGGAGGCGAGATTGAGGCCGAGGAGCGTCTCCTCGCCGTAGTGCAGCTCGGTGACGGCGGCCAGCATCCCGGCAGCGACCTGTGCGGCCCCGCCGCCCGGATCGGGGTCGGCGAGCGCCGTACGCAGTCCGCGCTGCGCCGCCCGCCAGGCCGTGACCAGGCCGATGATTCCGCCCCCGACGACCAGGACGTCAGCGGACGTCCGTGGATGCACGGGCATCCGGACCCTCCCTTCGCCGGCATGACCCGGATCAGGTTCGTACGGTCGGAGGCCGCCTCAGCCTCCCTCTCAGCCCGGTGCGGCCGGGCTCCCGCGAGTAGCAGTACGGTGGTCAGCCTAACTCCGGTCATCAACTCGCAGTAAGGGAGCCCGCACCGTGGCCCGCTCGCTCGACGGACTCGTCCTCGCCCCCCTGGCGGACCAGGCCCCGGGCCAGGTGGGCATCCGGACCCGGTTCGCCTACCACGAGCGGGACGGCCAGGTCTGGGCCGAGTACGAGGGCGGGGACGTGGTCCGCGGGCACCTCGTCGGCACCCGGGACGGCGACCGGCTGGACTTCCGCTATGTCCAGCTCAAGCGGGACGGAACGACGGCATCCGGGCACTGCGTCTCCACGGTGGTTCAACTCCCGGACGGGCGGGTGCGCCTTGAGGAGACATGGGAGTGGGAGTCCCGGGACGGCAGGGGCACCAGCGTCGTCGAAGAGCTCCCGGCCGGGTCCCCGGTCGACCGCCAAGCTTCCTGACGGTTCGTCAGATGATTAGGCTGGCCTGGTGAACGAGCACACCACACAGCGTCGAGTCGTCATCGCCGGGGCCGGGATGGCGGGGGTACAGACCGCGGTGGCCCTGCGCGAACAGGGCTACGCCGGCAGCCTCACCCTGATCGGCGCCGAGCCGCACCAGCCCTACGACCGGCCTCCGCTCTCCAAGGCCGTGCTGCTCGGCACGGCGGAGGGCTCCGCACTCGACGTCGACTTCGACGCGCTCGACATCGACCTCCGGCTGGGCCGTGAGGTCACCGGGCTGCGCCCGGACACCCATGAGCTCGACACCGAGGCCGGCCCCGTCCCGTACGACACCCTGGTGATCGCCACCGGCGCCGAGCCCCTCACCCTGCCCGGCACCGAAGGCGTCCAGGGCGTCCATCTGCTGCGCACCCTCGACGACGCACGGCGGCTGCGCCCCGTGCTGGAGCGGCAGCACGACATCGTGGTGGTCGGCGCGGGCTGGATCGGGGCGGAGTTCGCCACCGCCGCGCGCCGGGCCGGCTGCGCGGTCACCGTGGTGGAGGCGGCCGACCGGCCCCTCGCGGGTGCCCTGCCCGCCGAGGTGACCCGGCCGATGGCCGACTGGTACGCCGAGAGCGGCGCCTCACTCCTCACGGAGGCACGTGTCGCCGCCGTCGAGCCCGGGGCGGTCGTCATCGCCGAAGGCACAGAGGCCGACGGGGAGGTCCGGCGGCTGACGGCCGGGGCCGTCGTCGTGGGCATCGGCGCGCGTCCGGCGACCGGCTGGCTCGCCGGCTCGGGCATCGGCCTCGGGCCGGACGGGTCGATCACCGCCGACGCGCAGCTGCACACCACGCTGCCGGATGTGTACGCGGTGGGCGACTGCGCCTCCTTCCCCTCGCGGCGCTACGGCAGGCGGCTCCTCGTGCACCACTGGGACAACGCGCTCCAGGGCCCGCGCACGGTCGCCGCCAATGTGCTGCGGGCCCTGCAAGGCGCCGAGGGCGAGCCGCCGCTGACCTATGACCCGGTGCCGTACTTCTGGTCCGAGCAGTTCGGCCGCTTCGTGCAGTACGCGGGCCACCACGAGGGCGCCGGGACACTCATTCGGCGGGGCGACCCCGCGGCGGATTCCGGCTGGTCCGTGCTGTGGCTGAAAGACGGCGTACTGGCCGCGGTCCTGGCGGTCGGCAGGCCCCGTGACGTGACCCAGGGCCGCCGCCTCATCGAGGCGGGCGCCCGCCTGGACCCCGCCCGTGCGGGGGATCCCGGGGTCCCTCTGAAGGCGGCAGTCGCATAGGGCCCGGCTACCGACTGTCAGTGCGGGATGGCAGGCTTGTCCTGTGACCGAGATTGACGCAAAGATCGATGCTCTCGTCCCCGCCTGGCTCCACCTGCCGGACATCGCGGAAATGCTCGATGTCGAGGTGACGCGCGTGCGCCAGCTCGTCAAGGAGGGGCAGCTGATCGCCGTGCGCCGTGGTGAGAACCGGACGCTTCAGGTGCCGGCCGCCTTCATCCAGGGCGACAAGGTGGTCAAGGGCCTTTCCGGCACCTTGACGCTCCTGAAGGACGACGGCTTCACCGACGAAGAGATGCTCGAGTGGCTCTTCACACCAGACCCCACCCTGCCGGGCACCCCCGCGGAGGCACTCAGCGAGAATCGCGGCACGGAGGTGAAGCGCCGGGCCCAGGCGCTCGCCGTCTGACATTCCGAACCCTGAATACACCAGCGGCAGCGGTGTACGGACCGGCCGCCCGGGCAGTCATGCGCCAGGCGCGACCGGCTTCGTGCACCGCTGCCGCCCGGCAAGCCGACGAACCACGGGGGAGCAGCCCATGTCCACCGCTCGCGCGCGTCTGTCCGACGCGCGGCTCTATCTCTGCACCGATGCCCGCAGAAGCCAGGGCGACCTCCCCGAGTTCCTGGACGCGGTGCTCTCCTCCGGTGTGGACATCGTGCAGCTCCGGGACAAGGGCATGGAGGCCGGTGAGGAGCTCGGTCATCTGGCCGTCTTCGCCGATGCCTGCCGCCGCCATGGAAAGCTGCTCGCGGTGAACGACCGGGCCGATGTCGCCCATGCCATCGGCTCCGACGTGCTGCACCTGGGCCAGGGCGATCTGCCCGTCCCGGCGGCCCGGGCCATCCTCGGTGACGAGGTGCTCATCGGGCGTTCCACCCACGCCCCGGAGGAGGTCGCCGCGGCGGCCGTCCAGCCGGGCGTGGACTACTACTGCACGGGGCCCTGCTGGCCCACCCCCACCAAGCCGGGACGCCCGGCCCCCGGGCTCGACCTGGTGCGCTACGCCGCCTCGCTTCCGCAGGACCGCCCCTGGTTCGCGATCGGCGGGATCGACGCGGGCAATCTGGAGCAGGTGCTGGAAGCGGGAGCCCGTCGTGTCGTCGTCGTCCGGGCGATCACCGAGGCCGACGACCCGGGCGCTGCGGCGTCCGATCTCAGCATGCGGATACGCGGATACGGTGATTCAGGGGCCTAGGCTGAATGCGAACAGTTCCTGTCCGAAAAGTGGACATCGGTTGGGTCCCCCGGTAGCCCCGGCTAACCTGCGAATATGGCCCTTGGTACAGCTTCGACCAGGACGGACCGCGCCCACACCGTGCGCGAGCTGCTGGCGACCGGCAAGACCTCGTACTCCTTTGAGTTCTGGGCGCCCAAGACGGAGAGAGGCGAGCGCAATCTCTGGAACGCGCTGCGCAGAGTCGAGGCGGTGCGCCCGAGCTTTGTCTCCGTGACCTACGGCGCCGGAGGCTCGACCCGCTCCGGCACGGTCAAGGCCACCCAGGAGATCGCCGCGGACAGCACCCTGACCCCGGTCGCCCACCTCACGGCGGTGGGCCATTCCGTCGCCGAACTGCGCAATATGATCGGCCAGTTCGCCGACGCGGGCATCCGCAACATGCTGGCCCTGCGCGGCGACCCGCCCGGTGACCCCATGGGCGAGTGGGTCGACCACCCGGACGGTGTCACCCATGCCGCCGATCTGGTCCGGCTGATCAAGGACGCCGGCGACTTCTGCGTCGGGGTCGCCGCCTTCCCCGAGATGCATCCGCGATCCACGGACTGGGACACGGACATCAAGCACTTCGTGGCCAAGTGCCGGGCCGGTGCCGACTATGCGATCACTCAGATGTTCTTCGACCCTGACGACTACTTCCGGCTGTGTGACCGAGTCGCCGCGGCGGGGTGCTCGACCCCCATCATTCCCGAGATCATGCCCGTGACCAGCGTGAAGCAGATCGAGCGGTTCCGTCAGCTGAGCAATGCGGCCTTTCCCGCCGCACTGGAGGAGAGGATGCGCGCGGTCGCCGACGACCCCGCCGCTGTACGCTCCATTGGCATCGAGTTCGCGACGGAGTTCGGTGCACGACTGCTGTCCGAGGGTGTCCCCGGTCTGCATTTCATTACGCTCAACAACTCCACCGCGACACTGGAAATCTACGAGAATCTCGGACTGCACGAGCAGTCGTAACCGGCCACACCCCGCCCACACCCCCGGCGGCGGCCGATGAGGAGGGGCGGGCATGGGCTGGACGGCGCTCTACATCGCGTTCGGCATTGTCGCGCTATGGCTGCTGGGCGAGGTTCTGCTCCAGTACAAGGCGCGGCTGCGCTGGCGTCTGCTCGCGTTCGTCGGGTTCCTCGGCGTCGTCCTGGGCGTGCTGCTGCCGAACGTGATCGTCATCGGGATCGGCGCGGTGTGCTTCGCGGTCGGTCAGACGTACGTGACGTTGTCCTTCCGGCGCGGGTTCTCGACGGGCTGGGCCATAGGGGGGAAGCCGGGGTCAAGCCGCCGCCGCAAGGCCTCCGGAGCTGGTGCCGTGGCCCACCGTGAGCCCACGCTCGAGGTCTCGGACCTCGCGTACGAGCCGGGCACTGATGAGCAGTACGAGCCGTACGAACCGCGTGAGCCGCACGCGGGTGCGGAGCCGGTGTACGAACCGGTGCCGCTGCCGGATGACACGAGCCAGTACGGCGTCTACGAGGGCTACGGCAGCTACAGCTCCCCGTACGAGCAGCCGAGCGCGGCGCAGGCGCAGGACGCATACGCCGCGCAGTACGACTACGGAGCTGGTCCGCAGCAGTACGCCGCGTACTCCGACCCGTACGTCGGCACCCCCAGCTACGGGTCGTACGACGACCCTTATGCCGCACAGCAGAGCCAGCAGCAGTACGGCGACCCCTACGCCACGCAGCAGGGCTACCAGGAGACCCCGCCGGGCGGAGTCTGGGTGCCCCAGCAGCGCGACGGCGACCAGGCGCCTCAGGCATCGCAGCAGTCGTACGGTTACCCGAACGCGGGTTACGAGTACGGCTACGACGGTTACGAGAACGGCCAGCAGCAGCCGTACCGCTACTAGGACTGACCGGGCTCGCCCGCCCGGCACCGTGCGGTGGCCGTGCCGACAGCCCACCGGGTGCTATTGCGAGCCGCGGAAGTCCTCGCCCTCCACGATCAGGCCTGCCACCAGCGCACCCGACATGCCCGCGTGGGCCAGGCCGCCGCCAGGGTGGGACCAGCCGCCTGCCAGGTGGAGGCCCGGCAAGGCGGTGCTGTTCGAGGGGCGGAGGTACGCGCCGCCTTCGCCCGCCAGCGCGGGCGGGCGGACCCGGCCCGTCTCGGCCGGGGTGAGCACCTCGCGCCAGAGCAGGCGCTCCCGTGCGTCCGGGACCACCCGCCCCACGGCGGTGATCAGGGTGTCCGCATAGCGCTCGCGCACCGCCTCATCCGCCCAGCGCACCGGATCGCCCGAGACCGTCGCGGTCAGGGTGACGGCCTCATGGGCGTCGTCCGGACGGTTCGCCGGGTCGTCCGGGCGCAGCACGGTGACCGTCGGGTGCTTGGCCAGCCCATCGCCGAAGACCGCGGTGGCCTCGGCCGCGGTGTCGGGGGAGTGCACCACGGTCCGGTGCGCGGCTCCCGCAGGGCGGGCTCCGCGCAGGGCCAGCAGCACCGTGAACCGGCCAGGATCCGTGTCCGCCGTAGCGGGCCGCACCGCGCCGTCACGCCACAGCTTCCGCTCGCCGAGCCCGCCCCGCCCGGCAGCCGCCACCACTTGGTCCGCCTCGACCGTGGAGCCGTCGGCGAGCTCCAGGCCGGCGGCCCTGCCGTCCCGTTCGAGCACGCCGGTCACCTCGCTGCTGAAGACGAACTCCACCCCGCGCTCCAGACAGCGCTCGTACACCGCCCGCGCGAGGGACCGCATGCCACCGCGGACGTACCAGGCCCCGAACGCCTGCTCCATGTACGGCAGCAGCGCGGCGCTGGCCGGGACGCGCCTCGGGTCGAGTCCGTACGACAGAGCGCACGCGTCGAGCAGGGTCGCGAGCCGGGGATCGCCCAGCTCCCATGCGCCGACCTGGGCCAGCGTGGCGGCCTGCCGGATGCGCAGCATCCGGCGCTGCCGCAGTGCCGGATACGGCTCACGCCCCAGCACCTGCCAGTTGGGCCACAGCGGCTCCTCCAGCAGGGGGCGGCGTGAGCGGTCCCAGCACTCGCGCGCCCGCTTCAGAAAATCGCCCCACCGTTCACCGGTCCCTGAGCCCAGCGACGAGTCCAGCGCGGCGACGGCGCCTCCGTGTGAGGCATTCGGCAGGGACACATCCGTGCCGTCGGCGAACAGATGGCGGCTCGCCGGTTCCACCTGGGCCATCTCGACCAGGCTCTCCAGCGGCTGTTTGCCGGTCTTCAGGAACAGATCGCGGTAGACCGCGGGCAGGTGCAGCAGACCGGGGCCCGTGTCGAAGGCGAAGCCGTCCCGCTCGAAGCCGCCCACCGCACCGCCGAAGGTCCCCGAGCGCTCGTGGACCGTCACCCGGTGCCCCGCCACCGCGAGCCGGGCCGCCGCCGCCATGGCGCCCATCCCCGCGCCGATCACCGCAATTCGTGCCATGTCAGGGACTGTATCGGCAGGCGCTGACAGCGGACCGTGCCGGGGAGCCGCCTGGGGATGAGCACGGGGCTCTGAGTATCCGTACCTAGGCCGCGAGATGAGTAGGCGCGCGGATGGGGTCCCACCTGCGCGGAGGGAAGAGTGGGGGCCATGGAAAGGGCGCGGCGCCGCACCGCCGGCACGGGGCGGCGGAACGGCGCGGCGTACCGGTCCGAACGGGGGTTGCCCGGACCCGGGGGAAACAGGGGAACGGGGGTCGTGGTCCCGGGCAATGCCACGGGGGAGAAGGGGGGACAGGGGACGGGGGGAACACGGGGGAGCACGGGGGAAACGCCGGTCCGGCGAAGCTCAGGGGGATCGAGCTTCGCGGGACCGGTTTCTCTTGTCTCCAGGCCGGCCCGGGGGCCGGGCTCAGCGCCCGCTGACCCGCCCGTGCAGCAGCCGGGACAGCGCCGCGTGGACATCGTCGATCGACCGCTCCGGCTGGAACGCCTGCCAGTCGAGCGCGGCCACCAGCACCATCCCGACGAGCGCGGCGGCGGTGAGCTGCACATCGATCTCCTCGCTCAGCTCGCCGCGCTCGACCCCCTCCCGCAGCACGGTCTCCACCACGGCCACCGCCTGCTGACGCACCACCATCAGCGTCGACTGCCAGGCGCGGTTGGTGCGCCACAACTCGGCGACGTACAGCTGGGTGAAAGCGGGGTAGCGGTCGATGAAGACCAGGCCGGCCCTGACCATCGCGTCGAGGGCCTCGACTCGGGTGCCGCCCCGCTCCTCCGTCTCCTCCTCCGCCGCCTGGAGGGACGCGGTGAGCAGGCCCACCCCGTACCGCAGCAACTCCTCGAAGAGCTCGGTCTTGCTCTTGAAGTTGTAGTAGACCGTGCCCTTGGCGACCCCCGCCCGCTCGGCGATCTCGTCGACGGTCGTCGCGGAGAATCCCTGTTCGGCGATGAGGGTCACGGCGGCTTCGTAGAGCTTGGCGCGCGTCGCCTGCCGCCGGGTGCTGCTGCTGTTCATGGCGTTGATTCTCACAGGTTCGGTGATCTCACATGCTCAGCTCGGGATGGAGGCGGTCGAACGTCCACACCTGCTTGTTCCGCGCGGCGAGCGCGGTGAGCGCCAGCGCCCCGATGGTGAAGGCAAGCAGCACGGCGCACGCGCCCCAGACGGAGCCGATCCCACCGCCCGTGATCAGCCGGCGCAGCGACTCGACGACATAGGTCATCGGCAGATAGGGGTGGACGGCGTTGAAGAAGCCGGGGCTGGTCTGCACGGGGTAGGTGCCCCCGGCCGAGGTGAGCTGGAGCATCAGCAGGGCGAGTACGAGGATCCGGCCCGCCGCGCCGAAGCGGGCGTTGAGCCACTGGATGATCGCGGCGAAGCAGAGCACCGTCAGCGCCAGGAACCCGATCGTGCCTGCCGCGTGGGCCATTTCGAGACCGAGCCCCCAGTGGAGCACGGACATCAGGGCGCCGACCTGGAGCAGTCCGATCCCGGCGACCGGGAGCCAGCCCGCGAGGGCGATGCGCCAGGCCGGGGATCCGGCGGCGAGCGCTCGGCGGTTGAGCGGCTGGATCAGCATGTACGCGACCATCGCACCCACCCACAGGGAGAGCGGGATGAAGTACGGGGCGAAGCCGGTGCCGTAGTTGGACGCCTTGTGCAGTGACTGGGAGGCGAGCTGGACGGGGTCGGACATGACCTCGGTACGGCGGTCGCGCTCGGTCTTGTCGTAGTCGGGAATCTTCTCCACACCGTCGCTGAGTCCCCCGGCGAGCTCTGTCGAGCCGTCGACCAGCTTGAACATCCCGCCGTCGAGGTCCTGGGCACCGGTCCACAGCCGGCCGACCCCGGTGTCGAGTTTGGCGGAGCCGGTCTGCGCACCGGCAAGACCACTGTGGATCCGGTCCGCGCCCTTGGCGACCTGCTGTGCCCCGGAGTTGAGCCGGTTGATGTCGCGCACGGCCTTCGCCACGTCCTCGTCCAGGTGCGGGGAGCGCTTGGCGAGGTCCTTCGCCTGGGTCTGCAAGGTGTCGAGCTGCTTGTCCAGCGTCTTCAGGTCGCTGTCGTTGTCCTTGAGGAGCTCATTGACGTCGGCGGCGATCTCGGCGACATCCTCGGCGTCCGTCTTGGCGTGCCCCAGGACATCGCACAGGCGCTTGTCGGGCAGCAGCGCGTCCTCGCAGCGCTCCTCGTAGTACCCCGCCAGGGCGTCCGCGGCCTTCCGCGATCCGGCGGCGGCCGCGGGAGCCCGCTTCACGAGATCGTCCAGGTGCCGCTGCGTCGCCCGGGCGGTGTCATCGGCAAGGCGCGCGGTGTCCCCGATCGCCTTGCCGTTGTCCTTGAAGTACGGCTGGATGGCGTCGGAGATGCCGTTGACCTGGTCGGCCAGCTTCTGCGTGCCGCCCGCGACCTCCCGGGCGCCCTTCTCCAGGTCGCCCGCTCCCTCGTTGAGGCGGCCGATGCCGCCCTTCAGCTTTCCGCTGCCGTCCTTGGCGCTCTCGAGGCCGTCGGCGAGGTCCTTGGAGCCTTCCTTGGCCTGGCCGATGCCGCCCTTGAGCTTGTCCGCGCCGTTGGCGGCCTTCTCCGTCGCGTCATGGATGTCGGAGAAGGAGATGAAGATCTTGTCGAGGATGGACCGGGAGGCGTTCTGCGACGCGGACTTGCGCACCTCGGAGAAGACCGACCGGGATATCTGGCCGACGATGTAGTTGTTCGCGTCGTTGGTACGCACCTCCAGGGCGCCGGTCTCCGGGGAGTCACCGGAGCTGGAGGCGATGCGCTCGCTGAAGTCGGACGGCATGGTCAGCGAGAGGTAGTACGTTCCGTCCTCCACGCCCTTGCGGGCCTCGGAATCGCGCACCTGGTGCCACTCGAAGACCTTGCTCTCAAGCAGCCCTTCGGTGATCTCGTCACCCGCGGTGAGCTTCTTGCCCGAGACGGTGGCGCCCTTGTCGTCGTTGACGAGTGCCACGGGTATCCGGTCGAGACGGCTGTAGGGGTCCCAGAACGACGCCAGGTAAAGGGCGCCGTAGAGCAGCGGCAGCAGAAGCACCGATACCAGCGCGGCCATCGGCAGTTTCCCCCTGCCGAACCGCTTCAGCTCAAGCGCGGCCAGTTTCGGCGAGCGCATCGTCAGCCCCCTCCTTGGTGTCCCCGGTGCCCTCGACGGTGTCGGTGGTCTCGGCGTTCTTGGTGTCCTCGGCGGCCTCGGTCGAATGGCCCGTCTCGGTGGACTCGGTCGTTTTGGTGGACTCGGTCGTCCCCGTGGTCCCGGTCGTCCCCGTGGTCCCCGTGGTCCCCGTGGTCCCCGTGGTCTCGGTGGTTACGGTCGTGCCGGTGGTTCCGGTCGTTTCCGTGTCGGCGTCCGCGCTGGTGGCAGCGGTGTCGCCGTCGGCCGTGCCGGCGCCCTCAGCGGTCGTGCGGGCCTCACCGGCCGGCTTCGTCTCCGTACGGATCAGCACCGCGTCACCAGGCGCCTGGCTGCACGCCGCGAGGACCGTCGTGCCCTGCGCGGCGATGCCGCGCAGCAGCGCCCAGGCCTCGGCCCGGTCCGCTTCGGAGAGCTTGAGGTCGACATCGTCGACAGCCAGCAGCCGGGGCCGCCCGATCAGCGCGAGCGCGACCGACAGGCGCAGGGCCTCCAGGCGCTCCAGGTCCCGCACGGACGTGCGGTCCCCCTTCGGCAGGGTCTCCACATCGAGGCCCGCGCTCTTCAGTGCCTCCTCGACGCGGCTGAGGGCCGCTGCCCGCTGCTCGCGGCGAGGTCGCAGCAGGGCCCGCAGTGAGCCTTCGTACCGCCGCTCGAGCATCGCCCGCTCCCGGAGGTGCTCGGCGACGGTGAGGGAGGGGTCCAGTTCACTGACACCCTGGACGGGTCCCAGGGCGGTGACCTGGCGTACGGCGGCCATCTTGCCGGGCAGCCGCAGCCCGCCGATCTCGGCGTGCCCCTCCGACGGTTTCATCCGGCCGGTGAGGGCGAGAAGCAGACACGTGCGGCCTGAGGCGGACGAGCCTTCGACCGCGATCAGCGATCCCGGCGCGGCCTTGATGTCCATCCCCCGGAAGGCCCAGCCGCGTGGGCCCTTGAGCCCGAAGTTCTCGGCGGTGACGGCCGCCCCGTGCGTTTCCACGGACCCCCTCCAACTTTTTGGACTGACTGGTCAGTCTAAAAAGTAGCGCGGGATCACCGCGGAGACAAATCAACTGCCGACAGGGCCCGTTCACCCGTTCCTGTCACCAGGACTACCAGGGTTTCCTGTGCTTCCCGGGCTACCGGGTTCGATGTGCGCGACCATCTCCTCCAGCCGCCTGCAGACCCGTTTGATCTCCTCATGGGTCTCGTTCCGCTCGGCGATGACCGCCGCGAGCAGCAGGGCCACCAGCGCGGTGGAGCCGTTGAAGGCCTGGAGCGTGACCATACTGGCGAACAGGTCCTGATCCGCGAACGGGCCGGCGTGCCGCGTCGCCGCGAGGATGGCCAGCGTCGAGACGCCGAGCGCGCAGGGCGCCGCGCCGGCCAGCTGGAATCTGAACGCCGCCCAGATCAGCACGGGGAACACCAGGAACAGCAGCGAGGAGCTGCGGGACTGCGTCGCCAGCACCGTGGCCGCGATGGCGCAGAGCGTCAGCGCCACCGCCTCCACCCAGCGGGCCGGTCTGGCCCGCGCCGGCCACCGCAGTCTGCGCAGCACCAGCAGGAACGGCGTGACCACCAGCACGCCCATGGCGTCCCCCGTCCACCACACCGACCACGTGGACCAGAAGGCGCCCGGGGTCACCGCCCCCGAGAGCATCAGCACACTGCTGCCCACCGTGGAGCTGATCAGCATCCCGGTCAGCGCGCCGAGGAACACCAGGAGCAGCCCGTCGCGCAGCCGGTCGAGCTCGGAGCGGAAGCCCGCACGGCGCAGCAGGAGGTAGGCGACCACAGGAGCCAGGGTGTTCCCGGCGACGATGACCAGGACGGCGAGGGGCGTGGGGCCGATGGACACGTTGGTCAGGAAGGCCCCCAGTGCGATACCGGGCCACACACGCAACCCGAGCAGCAGCAGCGCGGCCAGGGCGAGCCCGGTCGGCGGCCACAGGGGAGTGACCTGCCCCCGCACCAGTTGCTGGAGGAGGCCCAGTTGAGCGGCTCCGTAGTAGACGGCGGCGACAGCGAGAATCCACAGCACCGCGATCCCGTGGTCCCGGACCTCCTCCTTGTGCACCACAGCAGTCTGCGCCGCCGCCCGTGGCACGGCGAGTCGGACGGCCCGGGCGGCTCAGCCCTCGCATGGGCCGTCGTAGCGGGCGACCAGCACGGCGGCGTCGTCACGGTGGCCGGTCAGCTCCGCCACCTTGATCACGGCGGAGGCGAGCACATCGGGGTCGGCGTCGAAACCCGCGCGCACCAGCTTGACCACCTCGGCCAGCCCGGCCTCCATCGGGTAGTCCGGGCCCTCCACCACGCCGTCGGTGATCAGTACGAGCACTCCGGCCTCGATGAGCCGCCGGCGCGTCACCGGATAGTGCTCTCCCGGGACGATGCCGAGCGGGGGGCCGCCGCGGTCCAGGGCGATACCCGAATGGCCACTGGCAGCGGCCCACACCATCGGGACGTGCCCGGCGCGGGACACCGTGAGATCTCTGCTGACCGGGTCGAAACGCAGGAAGCAGCAGGTCGCGAAGAGGCCGAATCCCATGGAGATCAGCAGGTCGTTGGTCCGGCTCAGCACCTCACTCGGATCGCTCGTCGCCTCGGCGAGCGCCCGCAGGCTCGTGCGGACCTGGCCCATGAACGCGACGGCCTCGGCGTCATGACCCTGCACGTCCCCGATGGCGAGCCCGAGCGATCCGTCCAGCATCAGGAACGCGTCGTACCAGTCGCCCCCCACGGCGAGTCCGTCCCGCGAGGGCGCGTAGCGGGCCGCGATATGCACACCGGGGAGCTTCGGAAGCTCGGGTGGGAGCATATGGCGCTGGAGCGCCATGGCCAGCTCGACCCTGGCTCGCTGGAGCTTGATCCGCTCCACGGCCTGGTCGACGAGGCGCCCGAGGGTCAGCAGGAGCTGCTGCGCATCGTCGGGCGGGTGCGCGTGATGTCCCCGCATGACCGCTCCGAAGGTCCCACCTGAGTCCCCCACTCACCTTAGCTGCCGCCCCCATACCTCACCTCCACAGGCGAAAGCGCAGGTCAGGCCGATTGTCAGTGGTGCCGTCCACCATGGACACATACGGCCACGATGCCGTAACACGACGACAGGAGGTTCGTCATGGCCAGCTCCCACGCCGCCGCCGCACGGCGGCTCCGCACAGACGGCCCTGCCCCCTCACTGCCCGGGTCCTCGCTGGGAGGCCCGGCGAGCGACATCCATCCGGTCATGCGGCGCTCATCCGCGCCGCCGGCCGCTGTCGAACTGCTAGCCCAGGCCCGCGCCGGTCTCGAAGAAGCCGCCGGACTGCCCACCCCCAACGAACGCTATGCCACCGCCCACCTCGCCGCCCTGCGCACCGCGGCGGCCGTGCTCGCCGTCCGCGGCCGTCCCGAGACCAGTGCGCGGCGCCGGTCCCGGATACGGTCCGCCTGGGAGGTGCTCCCGGAGACAACACCGGAGCTCACCGAGTGGAGCGCGCTCTTCGCCTCCGGCGCGGCGCGCAGGGCGCGTGCGGAGGCGGGTATCCAGGGCGCCGCCACCGCCCGCGACGCAGACGATCTGCTGCGTGACGCAGCCATGTTCCTCCGGCTCGTCGAACGGATGCTCGTGCTCCAGCCGGTGCTGCCGGCCGCCAGGGCCGAGCCCGGGGCCACCGGGCCTGAGGCCACCGGGTCCGGGGCCACCGAGCCTGGAGCCACCGGGTCCGGGGCGCCCGGGTCAGTGGCGGCGAAGAGCCCTTCCGGCCGGGGTGGTACGGGGAATGCCGTGGGGTGACGGGGAGGCGGGGCTGAGGCAATAGGGTGGGAAGGCCGTGCATGAGAACCAGGCCGTGTTCCAGAAGCCGCCGCCCGCCGAGCCAGGCGGGAGTTCTCAGGTCCGGTCTTGCCTGCAACGTCACACGCCCCGCCCCGCGGGGCGGCACCGCGCCGAGGAGTCAACTGCCGTGCCGGACCAGATGCGCCCCCAGCGGCCCCGCACCGAGGGCAGCCCCTCCCGGGCCTCCCTCCGTACCGCCGTGGTCTGGGATGTCGTCAAGGACGCCCTCGACCGCCGCACCAGGGAGAGCGGGAGAGGCGCGCTGGACGTCCTGGACACCGGCGGCGGCTCCGGCAACTTCGCGGTGCCCGCCGCTCTCCTCGGTCACCGGGTCACGGTGGTCGACCCCAGCCCGAACGCCCTGTTCGCGCTGGAGCGCCGGGCCGCCGAAGCCGGTGTCGCCGACCGGGTGCGCGGAGTCCAGGGCGATGTCCACGGCCTGTTCGACGTGGTCGACCGCGGTGGCTTCGACATCGTGCTCTGCCACGGTGTGCTGGAGTACGTCGACGACCCCGCGGAGGGCGTGCGCAACACGGCGGAGGCCCTGCGCCCGGGCGGCTCGCTCAGTCTGCTCGCCGCCGGCCTCGGCGGAGCCGTCCTCGCCAGGGCGCTGGCCGGACACTTCACCGAGGCCCGGCACGCCCTCGCCGACCCGGCCGGCCGCTGGGGCGAGGGCGATCCCGTGCCACGCCGCTTCACCGCCGAGCAGCTCGCCGACCTGGTCGCGGCGGCCGGAATGAAGGTCGGCGCCGTGCACGGAGTGCGGGTCTTCGCCGACCTGGTGCCCGGTGTTCTCGTGGACACCGAGCCCGGGGCCCTCGAGGCCCTGCTGAAGCTGGAGGAGGCCGCGGCCGAGCTGCCCGCCTTCCACGCGGTCGCCACTCAGCTCCACGTCTTGGGCGAGAAGCACGGCTGAGACGGGGCTCCGCCCCCGCTGATCAGCACGGCAGCCGCAGACGGAGTACGTCACTCATCCCCCTTTCGGGGCGTCGGCCCCGTATGATCGGGGGACATCGTCCGGCATGACGGATCGGCGGCTGGGGAATCAACGCTTCAGCAGTCGGGCCGCCATGACGGCCCTATAGCAGCGAATTGGGCACTGGGCGGGTTTCACGGGGGTGATTCCCTGCCTATCCTGAAAGGGCCGTTTACCGGTCGCCCCAGCGACCGACGACTAGGAGGACTCCGTGCCGCTCTCAGAGCACGAGCAGAGAATGCTCGAGCAGATGGAGCGAGCGCTGTACGCCGAAGATCCCAAGTTCGCGACAGCGCTCGAGGGAAGCGGGCTGCGTACGTACACCCGGCGACGGGTCTACCAGGCGATCGCCGGCTTCCTGGTGGGTATCGCGCTCCTCATGGCCGGAATGGTCACCACAGTGATCTGGATCAGTGTGGTGGGCTTTCTCGTCATGCTCGGTTGTGCGGTCCTCGCAGTCACCGGCTGGCGCAAGGCGCCGAAGCCGGGCGAGCAGGGCCCCGGGGCGCAGCAGGCGCGTCGGCAGCCCAGGCAGCGCCGGTCCGTGATGGACCGGATCGAGCAGCGGTGGCAGCGCCGCCGCGATGAGCAGGGCCACTGAGGCCTCCCGTCAATTCCTGATCGTCGCCGCCCCGGACGCCGCCCACGGCGTCCCGACCGGAAAACCGGCTACGGAAAACCACATACGACCGAGGGGTGACCGCGTTTCAGCGGTCACCCCTCACCCGTTCGGCGCAGTGCGCCACTCCTACGGCGCAGCAGACACTGCGCCGGCCCGGACAGTGTGCTGCTGGGCGGCCTTCGGCGGGGGAGTCCGACCATTGCAACGTCCCCTCGGCCCCGGGGGGCCTGGGGAGACCCCACCCCCTCGGCCCCGGGGGGCCTGGGGAGACCCCACCCCCTCGGCCCCGGGGGGCCTGGGGAGACCCCACCCCCTCGGCCCCGGGGGCCTGGGGAGACCCCATGCATCTGATGCCGCGGGGCTGATCCTCAAAGATCGCCCGGACAGGGCCTAGCCGCGCTGGCGTGCGAGGCGGCGGAGGCGGTCCGTGGCCGGGGACAGGACACGGTCACGGGTGGCTGCCCACCGGTCCGCGGCCGCGGACCACCGGCCGGACAACGCCCACATGACCCGCGCGGACGAGCGCGGCAGCAGCAGGGCGCGAAGGCGCCCGACCCGGCTCGACCGGGCGGACAGCCCCGAGCGGACTCGCCGCACATCCTCCACCAGCCCGGTCGCCGGACCCGGGGTCGGTGCATACAGCACCTGCTCCACGGCCCTGGCCACCCGGTGAACGGCGTCGGTGGCACCGTCGGTGGTGTCGGCACCGCCGACCGTGCTGTTGTCGAGCTGCCCGAGCCGTACGATCCGCGCCGCCGTCTTACGCGGCGTCTGTGAATCGTCCGGGGGGATGCCGTGGTCCCAGGCCGAGTCGCAGATCTCCCGCCAGGCGGCCAGCACGCGCGCGGAGGCATCCTCCGTATCGCCGGGACCGTCCTGCTCGGCCGTCGATCTCGCGTCCGGCTCCACGAGTGGCTCATCCGAAGCACCCGGGGCCCGTCCACCGGGCTTCCCTCCCGTGCGGACATGTCGGTCCGAGCCGAGCCGGCGCGCCCGCACCCTCAGCCGCCACAGCATCGGCAACAGCGGCACAAGCACGATCGCGACCCCGGCGAGCCCCCACCCCAGGACCGCTTGCAGCGACGGACCCTGGTCCGCGGCCCCCGCTGTGTCCTGTGGCGCCGCGGCCCCGCAGTCCCCGAGTCGCAGATCCCCGGCCGCGCAGCTCGACGAGCTGGACGGAGCGGTCGACGCCGCCGCCGAGCTGCTCGCTTCGGGCTGCGCCGGAGCGCTGGGCGTGTCGGACGGCGCCTGCGCCCTGGCGTAGTCAGGAGCGCTGCCCCGCGTAGGAGTGGGCTCGAACCGAGTCCACCCGGCGCCCTCGAAGTAGAGCTCGGGCCAGGCATGGGCATCGCGGTTGGTGACCGATGCGGCCCCGCCCGCCACCGGCGAACCAGGAGTGAAGCCCACCGCGACCCGTGCCGGTATGCCCAGCGTCCGAGCCATCGCGGCCATCGAGAAGGAGAAGTGGACGCAGAATCCCTCCTTGCTCTTCAGGAACCGCGAGATGCCCTCCGCGCCTCCGCCCGACTGCACCCGGGTCGAATAGGTGAAGCCGCCCTTCGACGCGAACCAGTCCTGGAGCTTCACCGCCCGCTCGTAGTCGCTCGTGGCGCCCTTGGTCACCTGCACCGCGGTCTCCCGCACATCGGCGGGGAGCTGCGCTGGCACCTGGGTGTATTCCTTCAGCAGCTCCGAGGGGGGCCTGGGCGCGTCGGCGAGCTGTTCACGGGTCGGCTTCACCTGGAGGCTGGTGACCTTGTACTGAAGTCCGCTCGTGGTCTGACCGTGGTCGCCGATGATCGTCCGGCGCGCCGGGTCGAACCGCCACTTCCCGCCGACCTCCACCTTCGTCGCGGGATACGGCATCGGCAGCCAGCCCTGCTGGTAGGAACCGGCGACGGAGATGTTCGTACGGACCTCCGTCGTGGCGACGGAGTCGCTGAGCCCCTCGGGTCTGGGCAACTCGCCGGGGATGTCGGTCACCGAACGCTGGGAGAACTTCCAGGAGTCCCCGTCGAACTGGTTCAGCGCGAGCAGCCGCAGATACATCCCGTTGGTGTCTCCCGCGTTGGTCTTGTACTTCAGCCACTCGCTCAGCCCGGGCTGGTTGAGTGTGTCCTGCAGAGTCACCACCGGGTTGACGGCGTTGATCGTGCCGCCGCGCCCACCGCCCGCACCGGGCCCGTTGCCCGCGCCTCCCAGCAGTCCGCCGTTCAGGGAGGGCAGTACGACCGGGACGGCCAGCGCGACGCCGAGCGCGAGCGCGCCGATCCTGCGGCCGGTGCGCACTGGCGCCTGCGGCCCGCCGCCGCCCAGCTCGAAGCCCCCCGTCCCGGCGCCCGATGCTCCCGGCGCACCGCCGAAGACCCGGCCCCACTGCGACAAACGGTCCCTGCCCTCCGCGAGCAGCAGCAGCAGATAGCCCACCGCCGCCAGGAGGAACCACAGCCAGCTGGCATCACCCCCGGACAGCGCAGCGGCCACCGAGTACAGCGCCAGCAGCGGCAGACCGGCCGGGGCCGCACTGCGGAAGGTGACCGCGAGCGCGTCCACCAGGAGACCGATCAGCAGCACCCCGCCGACCAGCATCAGCCTGATCCCGTCGGTGGCCGGTGCGGGCGCCGCGTAGCGTCCGACGTCCTGGACGCCGGACGACAGCAGATCGCTGAAGTGCACCCAGGCTTCCGGCCCCGGGATCAGTCCCAGCACCGCCTGCTCCCGGGCGAAGCACAGCGTGAGCATCAGCAGCGCAGCGACCGCCTGCACGGCCACCGTCAGTGGCCGGGCCAGCGGCACCCGCCGGGTCAGTGCGCCGACCCCGCTCTGCACGGCCACCAGAAGCGCCGCCAGCACGATCCAGGTCGCCGGATCGACCAGTGGCATCAGGGCGCCCGACGCCATCACCGTGGCGGCGTAGGCGCACAGGGCCAGTCTCGTGCGACCGCTCATGACCGTCCCCCCGAAAAGCCGCTCGCACTCACGCTCGCACTGCGGG
Source organism: Streptomyces sp. NPDC059828 (assembly GCF_042731955.1). Classification (NCBI taxonomy): domain Bacteria; kingdom Bacillati; phylum Actinomycetota; class Actinomycetes; order Kitasatosporales; family Streptomycetaceae; genus Streptomyces; species Streptomyces sp. NPDC059828. The sequence continues at coordinate 191,283 of NZ_JBHWIW010000005.1, forward strand.
ACGAGTCGGCCGGCGAACCAGCCGGAGCAGCCGCGGAATCCGATTCCGGCCGCTCTCCGGCCGCAAGACGCCACAGCTCGGGCAGCGCAGCACCGGCCGGCACGGCCACCGTGGTCCAACCCGACTCACGCAGCCCGCGCAGCCGCTCCTCCACCGCACCCGGCACCGCGCCGCTGGTCAGCCAGGTGCCGCTGTCCAGGACGAACGCCACCGCGGCGGCGCAGCGCTGCCGCATCCGGGCGGCGATCGCCGCCTGTTCCTCGTCGAGATCCCCGAAGAAGGCGACCAGCAGGCCTTCGTTCCCACCCCGTAGCACGTCGTACGCCCGGGACAGACCCGCACCGTCCGAATGGTCCACGACCGCGAGGGTGTCCAGCATCAGCCCCGCTGAGTCCGCGGAGTTCTGCGTGCCCCCGGCGTATCCCTCGGAGCCCGCACCGGGCACCGAACTCCCGGTGTCGGTCAGCAGCCGCACCGCGAAGCCCCGTTCCAGCATGTGCACCAGCACCGACGCCGTCGCCGAGACCGCCCACTCGAAGGCCGAGTCAGGACCCGCGCCCTGGTAGGCGAGGCCACGTGTGTCCAGCAGCACCGTGCACCTGGTCCGCTGGGGCTGCTCCTCACGGCGGACCATCAGCTCGCCGTAGCGCGCCGTGGAACGCCAGTGCACCCGGCGGAGGTCGTCGCCGTGCCGGTACGCACGCGGAATGATGTCGTCGTCGCCCGCGAGAGCCAGCGACCGCTGCCGTCCGTCCCCGTGCCCGGCGGCCTCGCCCGCCAGCCGCACCGGCGGCAGCGGCTCGGTCCGCGGTATCACCGTGAGCAGGTCGGAGGCGCTGAACGAGCGGGTCAGCTCGCACATCCCGAACGGATCGCTCAGCCGGAGCTGCAACGGCCCCAGCGGATAGCGCCCCCGCAGATCGGAACGGACCCGGTAGGACACCTCGCGACGCCCGCCGGGCTCCACCCGGTCCAGCACGAACCGCGGCCGCGGGCCAAGCACGTACGGCACATGGTCCTGGAGCATCAGCAGGCCGGTGGGCATCCGCGACACATTGTCCATCCGCAGATGCACCCGCGCCTCCGACCCGGCCGGCACCCGCGGAGGGGACAGCCTGCGGGTCGCCGCGACCCGGTAGCGCGTGCGGTACAGCACGGCGGTGCAGATCAGCGGAAGCACCGCGAGCAGCAGCCCGACCCGGAGCAGATCGCTCTGTCCCAGCACATACGCGCAGACCGCGGCGGCGATACCGGCCGCGAGGAAGGACCGGCCGCGTGTGGTCAGCCCGCCGAGAGCCGCCCGCAGACCGCTCTTGTCCTCACCCTCCGGGGAAGGGCCACCGGTGGCCGCAGGGCTCCCCGACACCATCACAGCCGCCGGGCCCCGGGCTGCTGGTGGCCGTAGAGCCCGCCGGACGGCGAAGGCCGCGTCACGCCGCCGTAGCCGCTGTCGTTGCCCGAGGTGGGCACCGGAATCCGGGCCAGGATCTCCAGGACGACCTGCTCGGACGTACGGCGGTTGAGCTGCGCCTGGGCGGTCGCCAGCAGCCGGTGCGCCAGCACGGGCACGGCGAGCGACTGCACATCGTCCGGCAGCACGTAGTCCCGGCCGGACAGCGCCGCGGAAGCCTTCGCCGCCCGCAGCAGATGCAGCGTGGCACGCGGCGACGCACCGAGTCTGAGGTCGGGGTGGGTGCGGGTCGCGGCGACCAGCTCCACCGCGTAGCGCCGCACCGACTCGGCGACATGGACCGTGCGCACCGCGTCGATCAGCTTCACGATGTCGTGGGCGTGGGCTACCGGCTGGAGGTCGTCGAGCGGCGACTCCCCGCCGTGCACGTCCAGCATCTGAAGCTCGGCCTCGGGGGTCGGATACCCCATCGACACCCGCGCCATGAAGCGGTCCCGCTGCGCCTCGGGCAGCGGATAGGTGCCCTCCATCTCCACCGGGTTCTGCGTGGCCACCACCATGAACGGGCTGGGCAGTTCATACGTCTGCCCGTCGATGGTGACCTGTCGCTCCTCCATGGACTCCAGCAGCGCCGACTGGGTCTTCGGCGACGCGCGGTTGATCTCGTCGCCGATCACGATCTGCGCGAAGATCGCCCCGGGCTTGAACTCGAAGTCCCGCCGCTGCTGGTCGTAGATCGACACACCTGTGATGTCCGACGGCAGCAGGTCCGGCGTGAACTGGATACGCCGCACCGAACAGTCGATGGACCGCGCCAGCGTCTTCGCCAGCATGGTCTTGCCCACGCCCGGCACATCCTCGATGAGCAGATGCCCCTCGGCGAGCAGCACGGTCAGCGAAAGCCGTACGACCTCAGGCTTGCCCTCGATCACACCCTCGACCGACCTGCTGACACGCTCCGCCGTTGCGGTCAGATCTGTGAGGCTCGCTCGATCGTCATAGGTCGTCACCCGGCCCTCCTCGGCCCTTTCCATGGGCCGATGCGCTGCGAACGGCACGGCCCACCCCGAAACACGGACACCACACCCGGCAGCCGCCGCCGTGGTGTCACTCCCGCATTCTTGTTGCCGCTGCCGCTTCGTGTCACTCGCCTGTGGATAACTGGGACGCACGCCGTACTCGCCGCGTATGACGTACTACGGTCCGCGCCGCCGGTTCATTCAGCCGGGTCGATCTCCCTCAGCAGTCCGCTCGTGACGTCGAAGACGAATCCCCGCACGTTGTCCTTGTGCAGGAGGAACGGCGATGTGCGCACCCGCTGCATGGACTGCCGTACATCCTGGTCGACATCGCGGAACGCCTCCACCGCCCAGGACGGCCGCTGCCCGACCTCGTCCTCCAGCTCGTGCCGGAAGTCCTCGGTCAGCTTCTCCAGGCCGCAGTTGGTGTGGTGGATGAGTATCACGCTGCGGGTGCCGAGGGCACGCTGGCTGATGGTGAGTGAGCGGATCACATCGTCCGTGACCACGCCGCCGGCGTTGCGGATGGTGTGGCAGTCGCCGAGCTTCAGGCCGAGGGCCTTGTGCAGGTCGAGGCGTGCGTCCATGCAGGCCACCACCGCCACGCCCAGCACGGGACGTGCGTCCATACCGGGGTCGCTGAACCCCGAGGCGTACCGCTCGTTCGCCGCGACGAGCTGGTCGGTGACGGTGCCGCTCTCGACAGCGGCTTCGGCGGGTGGGTGCGCAGAGGTCGACATGGCTATGACGGTACTGGCCGCAGCTTCTCCGGGCCCGCCATGAGAGCTGGACGAAGAGCGACAAAGAGCGTCAATGAACCGTGCTGTGAGGTAACCCACAGGTGGGAGCCCGCCGAGCCCGTACGAGTGAAGCGCTCCGATCATGGACGGCCCGTCCGACCGGCTGTGCGACGCGCCAGCCGGTTGATTGACCGGCCCGTCCAGTGGACTAAAGTGACGCGGAGTGTCCGGCCCGCGGCCATGGCCACGGGCGTGGACGCATCCTGCACATTTCCATGATTTTCCCGCGTGTGCGGCGTGGCACCGGCAACGGCATGCGAACGGCATACGTACGCCCCCGGCGCCCCGGCATCCGAACGCGTCGGACCTGAGAGGGCGCATTGAGCCAGCGACACGTCCCGGTGATGCTCCAGCGGTGCCTGGACCTGCTGGCACCCGCCCTGGAGCCGGCACCTTCCGGGGACGAGGCACAGGCTCCCGTCGTCGTGGACTGCACCCTTGGGCTCGGCGGCCACAGCGAAGCGCTGCTCACCCGTTTCCCCGAAGCCCGCCTGGTCGCGCTCGACCGCGACAAGGAGGCGCTGCGGCTGTCCGGCGAGCGGCTCGCCCCCTTCGGGGAGCGCGCCACGCTGGTGCACGCCGTCTACGACGAGCTGCCCGAGGTGCTCGACCGGCTCGGCACCCCCCGGGTCCAGGGCGTCCTCTTCGACCTGGGTGTCTCCTCCATGCAGCTCGACGAGGCCGACCGCGGTTTCGCCTACGCCCAGGACGCCCCGCTCGACATGCGTATGGACCAGACGACCGGCGTCAGCGCGGCGGAGGTGCTCAACACCTACCCGCCCGGTGAGCTGGTGCGGATCCTGCGCACCTACGGCGAGGAGAAGCAGGCGAAGCGGATTGTGGCGGCGGTCGTGCGCGAGCGCGAGAAGGAGCCGTTCAGCCACAGCGCCAGGCTTGTCGAGCTGATCCGCGACGCCCTGCCGCAGGCCGCCAAGCGCACCGGTGGCAATCCGGCGAAGCGCACCTTCCAGGCGCTGCGGATCGAGGTCAACGGCGAGCTGTCGGTCCTGGAGCGGGCGATCCCCGCCGCGGTGCGGGCCCTCGCGGTCGGTGGCCGGATCGCCGTGCTCTCCTACCACTCGCTGGAGGACCGGCTGGTCAAGCAGGTCTTCGCGGCGGGCGCGGCCAGTACGGCCCCGCCCGGGCTGCCCGTGGTGCCCGAGCGCTACCAGCCCCGGCTGAAGCTGCTGACCCGTGGCGCCGAACTCCCCACCGAGGAGGAGGTCGCCGAGAACCGCCGCGCGGCGCCCGCCCGGCTGCGTGGCGCGCAGCGGATCCGCGAGGACGCACAGTGACAGCCGCCGCGGCACCTGCGACGGCAGTCCCGGGGACGAGCCGTCCGGTGCCGGCGGCCGGGTGAGGGAGGGTACGTGGTGAAGAAGGCCGCCGGTCAGCTCAGGGGACGGGCCGCCCGGCTGGCCGGGCTGATGCCGTCCGGCCCCAGCACCGCCGCCCGTACGCCGTTCGTCCTGCTTGTGGTCGTCCTCCTGGGCGGTGGCCTCATCAGCCTGCTGCTGCTCAACTCCTCCCTCAACGAGGGGTCGTTCGAACTGAGCGAACTGAGGAGGAAGACCACCGAGTCCACCGACGACGAACAGGCCCTCCAGCGGGACGTGGACAGCCGCTCGGCCCCCGACGCGCTCCAGCGACGGGCCCGAGAGCTCGGCATGGTGCCCGGTGGCAACCCCGCGTTCCTGGACCCGGACGGCAAGGTCAGGGGAGTGCCGAGGAAGGCCACGGCCGAGCCGTACGCGGCCCCGGAGACCCCCGCCGCGACGCCCGGCGCCGCGTCCCCCGCTTCCTCCGCAGCACCCCCTGCCCCGTCTGCGGGCGCATCTGCCGCGCCCGGTTCTCCCCCCGCGTCCGCGAACCCCGCACCATCCGCGAGCCCTGCCGCGCCCGCCGGCCGAGCGGAGCCCGCGAATCCGGCACTGCCCGCGACCCCTGTGCGGCCCGTGGCCCCCGCGAAGCCCGCAGCCTCCCAGACACCGCAGCAGCCGTCCACGAACTCCGGCAGGTGACGCAGTGCCCCCCAAGGAAACTCCGCGCCGCCGCGTCCCCGGCCCCGCCCGCCCCTCCGGCAGTGCCCAGCGTCCCCGGCCCCGGTCCGCGAACCGCCCACGCCCTGCCGCGCGCCGGCCCGCAGCCCCGCCCCAGCGGATCCGGCTCGGCAGCCCTCGCCCACGGCTGCGGCTCGTCAGCCTGGCCCTCAGCCTCACCATGCTCGTGTTCGTCGTACGCCTCCTCCAGGTGCAGGCGGTCGACGCGAGCACATACGCGGCCATGGCCGACAAGAACCGCTACATGAGTCACAAGCTCACCGCCGAACGGGGCGAGATCACCGACCGGTCCGGAATCGCTCTCGCGACCAGCGTCGACGCGTACGACATCACCGCCGACCCGAAGATGTTCACCCCCGAGGAGAGCAAGGCACCGGACGCACCCGAGCAGGCGGCGGCGCTGCTCGCCCCGATCCTCGGCAAGGAGGCCGCCGAGCTCGCGAACCGGCTCAAGACCCCCAAGTCCCGCTACACCGTCCTCGCCCGGCGGCAGACGCCCCAGGTGTGGAAGCAGATCAGCGACCTCAAGGGCGTCTTCGCCGAGAAGGCCAGGGCCGACCAGGCCAAGGGCGGCCCGGGGGCCAATGTGCTGGCCGGGGTGTTCCGTGAGGCCAGCAGCAAGCGCGTCTACCCGAACGGTGATCTCGGGGCGGGGATACTGGGTTACGTCAACGCCGAAGGCCGTGGCGGGGGCGGCCTGGAGTCCATGCTCGACGCCGAACTCGCGGGCAAGGACGGCGAGATCAGTTACGCCCAGTCCGGTGGCCGGCGCGTCCCCACCGCGGGAGCGCGCGAGGTGCCCGCAGTCCCCGGCTCCGACATCGAGCTCACCATCGACCGCGACATCCAGTGGGCCGCCCAGCAGGCGATCGCCGCCCAGGTGAAGAAGTCCAAGGCCGACCGCGGCTATGTCGTGGTCCAGAACACCCGCACCGGCGAGATCCTGGCCATGGCCAACGCCCCCGGATTCGACCCGAACGACATCTCCCAGGCGAATGCGGCGGCCATGGGCAACGCCGCACTCCAGGATGTGTACGAGCCGGGCTCCACCAGCAAGGTCATGTCCATGGCCGCGGTCCTGGAGGAGCAGGCCGCGACCCCCGCCACCCATGTCACCGTCCCGAACCGGCTGCACCGCGGCGACCGGCTCTTCCACGACGACATCGACCACCCCACCTGGCATCTCACCCTCAACGGGGTGCTCGCCAAGTCCAGCAACATCGGCACGATCCTGGCGGCCGGTCAGCTCGGCAGGACCCAGGCGGAGGCCAACCGGGTGCTCCACTCGTATCTGCGCAGGTTCGGCATCGGCAGCCCGACCGGACTCCATTACCCCGGCGAGTCGCCCGGCATCCTCGCCAAGCCGCAGAAGTGGTCCACCTCGCAGCAGTACACGATCCCCTTCGGCCAGGGCCTGTCCGTCAATGCCGTCCAGGCCGCGTCGGTGTACTCCACCATCGCCAACGGCGGCGTACGCATCGACCCCACGCTGATCCGGGGCACTACCGGGCCCGACGGAAGGTTCACCGCAGCCCCCGAGCCCGGCAAGTCCCGGGTGGTCAGCGAGAAGACCGCCCGCACGCTCGCCACCATGCTCGAATCGGTCGTCGGCAACGAGGAGGGCACCGGCACCAGAGCCAAGATCCCGGGCTACCGCGTCGCCGGAAAGACCGGTACGGCCAACCGGGTCGATCCGGAAACGGGCCGCTATAAGGGCTACACCGCCTCCTTCGCAGGCTTCGCACCCGCCGACGACCCCCACATCACGGTCTACTGCGCCATCCAGAACCCGACCAAGGGCAGCTACTTCGGCGGTCAGATCTGCGGACCCATCTACAAGAAGGTCATGGAATTCGCCCTCAGGACTCTTCAGGTCGCACCCACCGGCAAACCGCCCGCGCGGCTTCCGGTGACGTTCGAACCGGGCACATGACCCGGGAGGCACCTTCAGTGACAAGGATCACGCCCGACCCCCCCTCATTTAGCACCGGTCCCGGTACGCCCGGTACGCTCACCGCCGTGCCACATGCTGATCAGTACCGAACCGCCCCACCCCGTCCGGCCGAGGTCCGCCCGATCGACCTCAGTGAGCTGGCCGACCGGCTGGGGGTCGAGCGCCCTGGCTCCGGCGCGGTCACCGGCATCACCCATGACTCCCGGGCGGTGCGCCCCGGAGACCTGTACGCGGCGCTCCCCGGAGCCCGCCTGCACGGCGCCGACTACGTCGCCCAGGCGAAGGATCTCGGCGCCGCCGCCGTACTCACCGACCCCACCGGCGCGGAGCGCGCCGCCGCGACCGGACTGCCGGTGCTGGTCACCGAGAACCCGCGCGGCCGTATGGGCGCCCTCGCGGCGGCGATCTACGGGCAGCCCGGTGAGGGCCTGCTCCAGATCGGCATCACGGGTACCTCGGGGAAGACCACCACCGCCTATCTGGTGGAGGGCGGGCTGCGCGGCGCGGGCCGCCGCACCGGACTCATCGGCACGGTCGAGATGCGCATCGACGACGAGCGCATCAAGGCGGAGCGCACCACCCCCGAAGCCACCGACCTCCAAGCGCTGTTCGCGGTGATGCGCGAGCGCGGCATCGAGTCGGTCGCCATGGAGGTGTCCAGCCACGCCCTGGTGCTCGGCCGGGTCGACGGCTGTGTCTTCGACATCGCCGTCTTCAACAACCTGAGCCCGGAGCACATGGAGTTCCACTCCGGCATGGAGGACTACTTCCAGGCCAAGGCGCAGCTCTTCACTACCGCCCGGGCCCGGCGTGGCGTCGTCAACCTGGACGACGAGTACGGCAGGCGGCTGGCTGCCGAGTCTCCGATCCCGGTCGTCACCTTCTCCGCCGAGGGCCACCCGGACGCCGACTGGCGGGCTGAGGAGGTCGAACTGGGCTCGCTCGGATCGGTGTTCACCGCCGTCGGCCCGCGCGGCGAGCGGGTGAGCGCCCGGGCGCCGCTGCCGGGGCCCTTCAACGTGGCCAACACCCTTGCCGCGATCACCACCCTCGCCGTGGCCGGAATCGACCCGCAGACCGCGGCCGACGGAGTGGCCGCGGTCCCCGGGGTGCCCGGCAGGCTGGAACGCGTCGACGCCGGACAGCCCTATCTCGCCGTCGTCGACTACGCGCACAAGACGGACGCCGTGGAGTCGGTGCTGCGCGCCCTGCGCAAGGTCACCAAGGGCCGGCTGCACATCGTGCTCGGCTGCGGCGGCGACCGTGACACGACCAAGCGGGCACCGATGGGCGCCGCGGCGGCACGTCACGCCGACACCGCCATCCTGACCTCCGACAACCCCCGCTCCGAGGACCCGCTCGCGATCCTCGCCACGATGCTCGCCGGCGCCGCCGAGGTGCCCGCGCACGAGCGCGGCGAGGTCCAGGTGTTCGAGGACCGCGCCGCCGCGATCGAGGCGGCGGTCGCACGGGCCGAAGCGGGCGACACCGTGCTGATCGCGGGCAAGGGCCATGAACAGGGCCAGGACATCGCCGGGGTGGTCCGGCCCTTCGACGACCGGCAGGTGCTCCGCGAAGCGATCGAAGCCCGTTCGGGGCACCGTACCGGCGCGCAGGAAACAGCAGGCGCGGCAGACGTAGCGGATACAGCACACGCAGCGGACACGGCAGACGCAGCCCGTTTCCAGAACAGTCAGGGATGAAGCAGTGATCGCCCTCTCCCTCGCCGAGATCGCCCACATCGTCGGCGGGCAGACCCACGACATACCGGATCCGGCCATCGAGGTCACCGGATCCGTTGTCATCGACTCCCGTCAGGTCGAGCCCGGCAGTCTCTTCGCCGCCTTCACCGGTGAGCATGTCGACGGCCATGACTACGCGGAGCGCGCGGTCGCGGCGGGTGCCGTCGCGGTGCTCGCCGTGCGCCCCGTCGGCGTGCCCGCCATCGTCGTGGACGATGTGCAGACCGCTCTGGGCGCGCTGGCCCGGGCCGTGGTCGAGCGGCTCGGTACGGAGGTCGTCGCCCTCACCGGCTCCGCCGGGAAGACCTCCACCAAGGACCTCATCGCCCAGCTGCTGGAGCGCCACGCTCCGACGGTGTGGACACCCGGCTCCCTCAACAACGAGATCGGTCTGCCGCTGACCGCGTTGCGCGCAACGGCGCAAACCCGCCATCTCGTACTGGAGATGGGCGCCCGGGGCATCGGCCACATCCGCTACCTCACCGGCCTCACCCCGCCGCGTATCGGTGTGGTGCTCAACGTCGGCAGCGCCCACATCGGCGAGTTCGGCGGCCGGGAGCAGATCGCCCAGGCCAAGGGCGAGCTCGTGGAGTCCCTTCCGCCCGCGGAACAGGGCGGCATCGCCGTCCTCAACGCCGACGACCCCCTGGTGCGCGCGATGGCCTCCCGTACGAAGGCGCGCGTCGTGCTCTTCGGCGAGGCGGGCGAAGCGGACGTACGGGCGGAGAACGTCCGGTTGACGCCGAGCGGACAGCCCGCATTCCGGCTGCGTACCCCCTCCGGGTGCGGTGAAGTGACCCTGCGGCTGTACGGTGAGCACCACGTGTCGAACGCGCTCGCCGCGGCCACCGTCGCCCATGAGCTGGGCATGCCCGTCGACGAGATCGCCACCGCGCTCTCCGAGGCCGGCACCCTCTCCCGCTGGCGTATGGAGGTCACCGAGCGTCCGGACGGCGTGACGATCGTCAACGACGCCTACAACGCGAACCCCGAGTCCATGAGGGCCGCCCTGCGCGCCCTCGTGGCCATGGGAGCGGCTGCACGGGCCGCCGGGGGACGTACCTGGGCGGTGCTCGGCCCGATGGCCGAGCTCGGGGACGAGGCGCTCGCCGAGCACGACGCGGTCGGACGGCTCGCCGTCCGGCTCAACGTCAGCAAGCTCGTGGCAGTCGGGGGCAGGGAAGCGTCCTGGTTGCAACTGGGCGCCTATAACGAGGGTTCGTGGGGTGAGGAGTCGGTGCACGTGTCCGACGCGCAGGCGGCTGTTGATCTGTTGCGCAGAGAACTGCGTCCGGGAGACGTCGTGCTGGTGAAGGCTTCGAGGTCGGCCGGGCTTGAGCGGGTCGCCCTGGCGCTGCTCGAGAACACGAACGCGGCGGGCTCTTCCGAGGGGCAGGTAGCCGGTCGATGAGGCAGATCCTCTTCTCGGGAGCCATCGGGCTCTTCCTGACGCTCATTGGTACCCCGCTGCTGATCAAGCTGCTGGCCCGCAAGGGTTACGGCCAGTTCATCCGTGACGACGGGCCGCGCAGCCACGGCAGCAAGAAGGGCACGCCCACGATGGGCGGCATCGCCTTCATCCTGGCCACGCTGATCGCCTACGCCCTCGCCAAGGTGATCACCGGCGAGAAGCCGTCGTTCTCGGGCGTGCTGGTGCTGTTCCTGATGGCGGGTATGGGCCTGGTCGGCTTCCTGGACGACTACATCAAGATCGTCAAGCAGCGGTCGCTGGGGCTGCGGGCCAAGGCGAAGATGGCCGGACAGCTGATCGTCGGTATCGCCTTCGCCGTCCTGGCGCTCCAGTTCGCCGACATCCGCGGCCAGACCCCCGCCTCCACGAAGCTCTCGTTCGTCACCGACTTCGGCTGGTCCATCGGGCCGGTGCTGTTCGTGGTCTGGGCGCTGTTCATGATCCTCGCGATGTCGAACGGTGTGAACCTCACGGACGGCCTGGACGGTCTGGCCACCGGTGCCTCCGTGATGGTCTTCGGCGCCTACACCTTCATCGGGCTCTGGCAGTTCCAGGAGTCCTGCGCCAACGCCGTCACTCTGACCAACCCCAACGCCTGCTTCGAGGTGCGCGACCCGCTCGACCTCGCCGTGGTCGCCTCCGCGCTGATGGGCGCCTGCTTCGGCTTCCTGTGGTGGAACACCTCACCGGCCAAGATCTTCATGGGTGACACCGGCTCGCTCGCCCTCGGCGGTGCGCTGGCAGGCCTCGCGATCTGCTCCCGCACCGAGCTGCTGCTGGCCCTGCTCGGCGGTCTGTTCGTGCTGATCACCATGTCGGTGGTCATCCAGGTCGGCTCCTTCCGGCTCACCGGAAAGCGGGTGTTCCGGATGGCTCCGCTCCAGCACCACTTCGAGCTCAAGGGCTGGTCGGAAGTGCTGGTGGTGGTCCGTTTCTGGATCATTCAGGGCATGTGCGTCATCGTGGGTCTGGGTATCTTCTACGCGGGCTGGGCGGCCGACAAGTGAGCACGCAGGACTGGCAGGGCAAGCACGTCACCGTCGCCGGGCTGGGCGTGAGCGGCATTCCGGCCGCGCGCGTCCTGCACGGTCTGGGTGCGGTCGTCACGGTCGTCAACGACGGCGACGACGAGCGCGCGCGTGCGCAGGCCGCGGAGCTGGAGGCGACGGGGATCACCGTCCGCCTCGGTGACGGGGCGACCCTGCCGGAGGGCACCGAGCTGGTCGTCACGGCGCCCGGCTGGAAGCCCGACAAGCCCCTGTTCGCCGCGGCCGCCGAGGCGGGCGTGGAGGTCTGGGGCGATGTGGAACTGGCCTGGCGGCTGCGCGGCCCCGACTCGGCCCCCTGGCTCGCGGTCACCGGCACCAACGGCAAGACCACCACCGTGCGGATGCTCGCCTCGATCCTGGAGGCCGCGGGGCTGAAGACGGCGGCCGTGGGCAACATCGGGGTCTCGCTGCTGGACGCCGTGCGAGGCGACGAAAAGTACGACGTGCTCGCCGTCGAACTCTCCAGCTACCAGCTCCACTGGGCGCCCTCGCTGCGCGCCCACTCGGCCGCCGTGCTCAACCTCGCACCCGACCACCTCGACTGGCACGGCTCGATGGAGGCGTACGCCGCCGACAAGGGCCGGATCTACGAGGGCAACACGGTCGCCTGCGTCTACAACGCCGCCGACCCCGCCACCGAGGACCTGGTGCGCGAGGCCGATGTGGTCGAGGGCTGCCGTGCGATCGGCTTCACCCTCGGCGCCCCCGGGCCCTCCCAGCTCGGCGTGGTGGAGGGCATCCTCGTGGACCGCGCCTTCGTGGAGAACCGGCAGAAGCAGGCCCAGGAGCTGGCCGAGGTCTCCGACATCAACCCGCCGGCCCCGCACAACATCGCCAACGCGCTGGCCGCCGCAGCCCTCGCCAGGGCCTACGGGGTCGCTCCCGCGGCCGTACGGGACGGGCTGCGCGCCTTCCGCCCCGACGCGCACCGCATCGAGCATGTCGCGCATGTCGCGGGGGTCGCCTACGTCGACGACTCCAAGGCCACCAACACCCATGCCGCGGAAGCCTCTTTGGCGGCGTATGAACCGATCGTATGGATCGCGGGCGGGCTGGCGAAGGGCGCGACCTTCGACGAGCTGGTCCGCGCGTCCGCACCCCGGCTGCGGGGCGTTGTACTGATGGGCGCGGACCGTGCGCTGATCGCCGAAGCGCTCGCGCGACACGCCCCCGAGGTCCCGGTGGTCGACATCGAGCGGACAGACACTGGGGCGATGCCGGCGGCGGTCCGCGCGGCGGCGGGGCTCGCACAGCCGGGGGACACGGTGCTGCTGGCCCCCGCCTGTGCCTCGATGGACATGTTCACCAACTACAACAAGCGGGGCGAGGCCTTCGCGGAAGCCGTCCGCGCACTCGCCTGACCGGCCGGGTCCCCGTCGCCACCGCCCACGACCGGAGGCCAACCGAGCTCTTGAGGGGACACCGCCCATGCCGCAGCACGACCCCACTGCCGCGCTCCCCGGAGTACTGCCGCGCAGCAGCACCGCGGGCACCCCGGCGCGGCGACGCCCCTCCGTGCCCGGCGGGACGAGCCGCGGCAGCAGTCCCGGCGCACCGGGAGGCGGGGGGCCCCGGCGGATCATCGAACAGGCGCGACGGGCCTGGGACCGGCCGCTCACCGCGTACTACGTGATCCTCGGCGCGGGGCTGCTGATCACCGGGCTGGGCCTGGTGATGGTCTATTCCGCGTCGATGATCACGGCGCTGACGTACTCGCTGGCCCCCTCGTACTTCTTCCGCAAGCAGTTCCTGGCCGCGGCCATCGGCACCGTGCTGCTGCTGGCCGCCTCCCGGATGCCGTCCCGGCTCCACCGGGCGCTCGCCTACCCTCTGCTCCTCGTCAGCGTCTTCCTGATGGTGCTGGTGCAGATCCCGGGGATAGGGCATTCCGTCAACGGCAACCAGAACTGGATCTACCTCGGCGGTCCCTTCCAGCTCCAGCCCAGTGAGTTCGGCAAGCTCGCCCTGATCCTCTGGGGCGCCGACCTGCTCGCCCGCAAGCAGGACAAGCGGCTGCTCACCCAGTGGAAGCACCTGCTCGTGCCGCTGGTGCCGGTCGCCTTCCTCCTGCTCGGGCTGATCATGCTCGGCGGGGACATGGGCACCTCGATCATCCTGGCCGCGATCCTCTTCGGGCTGCTCTGGCTGGCCGGAGCCCCCACCAGGCTGTTCACCGGAGTACTCGCCGTCGCCGTGGTCATCGGTGCCGTACTGATCAAGACCAGCCCCAACCGGATGGGCAGGTTCCAGTGCGTGGGCGCCACCGACCCGGGACCCGGGGACATCTGCTGGCAGGCCGTGCACGGGATCTACGCGCTCGCGTCCGGCGGATGGTTCGGTTCCGGCATCGGTGCGAGTGTGGAAAAATGGGGCCAACTACCCGAAGCGCACACCGACTTCATCTTCGCCATCACCGGGGAGGAACTGGGGCTGGCGGGGACGCTGTCGGTGCTCACTCTCTTCGCGGCTCTAGGCTATGCGGGTATCCGCGTGGCCGGACGCACGGAGGACCCCTTCGTGAGGTACGCCGCGGGAGGTGTGACCACCTGGATCACGGCGCAGGCCGTGATCAACATCGGTGCGGTGCTCGGTCTGCTGCCGATCGCCGGAGTCCCCCTCCCGCTGTTCTCCTACGGAGGCTCCGCCCTGCTGCCGACCATGTTCGCCGTGGGGCTGCTGATCGCGTTCGCGCGTGAGGACCCCGCGGCGAAGGCGGCCCTGGCCGCACGCGGGACAGCGGTGAGATGGAAGACGATGAGACGGCGCATGACGAAGCGTCCGTCCGGAGAGCGGTGAATTTCGGTGCATGTCGTACTCGCCGGCGGGGGGACCGCCGGCCACATCGAGCCCGCGCTCGCCCTCGCGGACGCCCTGCGCAGGCAGGATCCGGCCGTGGGCATCACAGCACTCGGTACGGAGCGGGGCCTGGAGACCAGGCTTGTTCCCGAGCGGGGCTATGAGCTGGCCCTGATCCCCGCCGTGCCGCTGCCGCGCAAGCCGACTCCCGAACTGATCACGGTTCCCGGGCGGCTGCGCGGCACCATCAAGGCGGCGGAGCAGATCCTGGAGCGCACCAAGGCCGACTGCGTCGTCGGCTTCGGAGGCTATGTCGCGCTGCCCGGCTATCTCGCCGCCAAGCGGCTCGGTGTGCCGATCGTGGTCCACGAGGCCAATGCCCGCCCGGGCCTGGCCAACAAGATCGGCTCCCGCTACGCCGCGGCTGTAGCGGTCTCCACTCCGGACAGCAAGCTGCGCGACTCCCGCTACATCGGCATCCCGCTGCGCCGGGCGATCGCGACCCTGGACCGGGCCCGGGTGCGCCCCGAGGCCCGCGCGGCCTTCGGGCTCGACCCCAATCTGCCCACGCTGCTGGTCTCCGGTGGCTCCCAGGGAGCCCGCCGGCTCAACGAGGTGATCCAGCAGATCGCCCCGCTGCTCCAGCGCTCCGGGATCCAGATCCTGCATGCGGTCGGCCCCAAGAACGAGCTGCCGCGCGTCGACAACATGCCCGGAATGCCGCCCTACATCCCGGTACCGTATCTGGACCGGATGGATCTCGCGTATGCGGCAGCCGACATGATGCTCTGCCGCGCGGGCGCCATGACCGTCGCCGAGCTGTCCGCCGTCGGGCTGCCTGCCGCGTACGTCCCGCTGCCGATCGGCAACGGCGAACAGCGGCTCAACGCCCAGCCGGTGGTGAAGGCCGGTGGCGGACTGCTGGTCGACGACGCCGAGCTGAGCCCCCAGTGGGTCCAGGGGAACGTGCTCCCGGTGCTCGCCGATCCGCACCGGTTGTACGAGATGTCCCGCGCCGCCGCCGAGTTCGGACGCCGGGATGCAGACGATCTGCTTGTCGGAATGGTCTACGAGGCGATTGCCGCCAGGGCGCGCCGATAGGTGCCGGCCAGGCACCACGACGGCAGCACGACGAAGGGCAGGGCGCGGAGATGGCCGGACCGACGACCGCCGATCGCGGCGCACGCAAGCCGAACGGCCAGCGCCCGTCGAGCCCGTCCAGCGGATCCGGAAAACCCGGTAAACCCAGTCGCTCCGGCTCCGGCTCCGGCGGTTCCGGGCAGCCGGGCCGGAGCGGGAGAGCCCCTGGCCGTAGCCCGTCCCGGGTGTTCCGCCTCCGGATGCTGCTGGCCGTCTCGGCGCTCGTCGTGCTCTCCGGCGCCGGGATCTGGCTGCTGTACGGCTCTTCCTGGCTGCGCATCGAGGAGGTCCGGGTCGCCGGTACGACCGTGCTCACCCCGCGCGAGGTGGAACGGGCGGCGGCGGTCCCGGTCGGATCACCACTCGTTTCGGTTGATCTGGACGGGATCGAGGCGCGGTTGCGTCAGGAGATGCCCCGGATCGACTCGGTCGAGGCCGTCCGGTCCTGGCCGCGCGGGGTCGAGTTGACGGTGGTGGAGCGAAAGCCGGTGCTCCTCGTGGAAGAGGGCGGGAAGTTCGTCGAGTTGGACGCGAAAGGGGTGCGGTTCGCGACCGTGGACACGCCCCCCAAGGGGCTGCCTCTGCTCGAGGCGACCGGCCTCCAGCCGTCGAGTCTGCGCCGTTTCGGCGAGCAGCGACTGGTGCGCGAGGCGGTCCGTGCCACCTCCGGGCTTCCGCCGGGTGCCGCCCGGGCGCTTCGGTCCGTCGAAATCCGTTCGTATGACTTCATCACCATGAAGCTGACGCAGGGCAGAACGGTGATGTGGGGCAGCGGAGACGACGGCGAGGCCAAGGCCCGGGCGCTGGCGGCGCTGCTGAAAGCACAGCCCGACGCCCGGTACTTCGATGTCAGTGCCCCGACCGCCCCTGCGGCATCGGGAAGTTGACGCGCATATGCGCAGGCCAGCACCCTGGTTGGTCAGCGCAACGGCTGATCACATAGGGTGAAAAGAAAAACGGGAGGTTCGGCGTGTTCGTTGAACGCGCGCCACTTATCGACTTAGTGTCTCGTTCGAGAGAGTCCTGAACAAGAGACACTGGTAACCCTAAACTTCAACGTTAGGGTTTGGGTCGGCATTTCGGACCGTCCCATCGGCATCCGTCGTCACGGCGCGGGATCCCCCGCGAAGGACGACACGTATCTCGAGGCGAGAGGCCTTCGACGTGGCAGCACCGCAGAACTACCTCGCAGTCATCAAGGTCATCGGTGTCGGCGGCGGTGGTGTGAATGCCATCAACCGGATGATCGAGGTCGGCCTCAAGGGCGTCGAGTTCATCGCGATCAACACCGACGCACAGGCGCTGCTGATGAGCGACGCCGACGTCAAGCTCGATGTCGGCCGCGAGCTCACCCGCGGCCTCGGCGCCGGGGCCAACCCGGCCGTCGGCCGCAAGGCGGCAGAGGACCACCGCGAGGAGATCGAGGAGGTCCTCAAGGGGGCCGACATGGTCTTCGTCACCGCGGGCGAAGGCGGCGGCACCGGCACCGGCGGCGCGCCCGTCGTGGCCAACATCGCGCGCTCGCTGGGCGCACTGACCATCGGCGTGGTCACCCGGCCCTTCACCTTCGAGGGCCGCCGCCGCGCCAACCAGGCCGAGGACGGCATCGCCGAGCTCCGCGAAGAGGTGGACACCCTCATCGTGATCCCGAACGACCGGCTGCTGTCCATCTCGGACCGCCAGGTCAGCGTGCTCGACGCGTTCAAGTCCGCCGACCAGGTCCTGCTGTCCGGTGTCCAGGGCATCACCGATCTGATCACCACACCGGGCCTGATCAACCTCGACTTCGCCGACGTCAAGTCGGTCATGTCCGAGGCCGGATCCGCCCTCATGGGCATCGGTTCCGCCCGTGGCGACGACCGAGCGGTGGCCGCGGCCGAGATGGCGATCTCCTCGCCGCTGCTGGAGGCGTCCATCGACGGCGCCCGTGGCGTGCTGCTCTCCATCTCCGGCGGCTCGGACCTCGGTCTGTTCGAGATCAACGAGGCGGCCCAGCTGGTCAGCGAGGCCGCCCACCCCGAGGCCAACATCATCTTCGGCGCCGTCATCGACGACGCGCTCGGGGACGAGGTGCGGGTCACGGTCATCGCGGCCGGCTTCGACGGGGGCCAGCCCCCGGCCCGCCGGGAGAACGTGATCGGCTCCACCGCGGCCAAGCGTGAGGAGCCCGCGCCCGCGGCCCGCCCGGAGCCCCGCTCCCTCGGCGGCCTCGGCACGGTGCCCCCGCGCGAGGAGTCCCCGGCCCCGGCCGAGCCGGCTCCCGTGGCGGGCGACAGCTCGCTCCATGGCGGCTCCACCCCGCAGGTCCCCCCGGCCCGCCCGTACGACAGCCAGGCCGAAGAGCTGGATGTCCCGGACTTCCTGAAGTGACATCGCGGTGATACGGGGGCAGGACAGCGTGAGCGGCGCCCACTTCGCCTTCACCGACAGGTGGGGCGGGGTGAGCGCCGCTCCGTACGCGGAGCTCAATCTCGGCGGCGCGGTCGGCGACGACCCCGCCGCCGTTCGCACGAACCGTGAACTGGCCGCCAAGGCGCTCGGGCTCGAACCGGGACTCGTGATCTGGATGAACCAGGTGCACGGACGTGATGTCGCCCTGGTCGACGGCCCCTGGGCGACCGCCGCGTCCACAGGGGATGCGCCCGCGGTGGACGCGGTGGTGACCGCCCGGCGCGGGCTGGCCCTCGCGGTACTCACCGCCGACTGCACACCGGTGCTCCTCGCCGATCCCGTCGCCGGGGTCGCGGGTGCGGCACACGCGGGGCGCCCCGGAATGGTCGCGGGGGTCGTACCGGCCGCCGTGGAGGCCATGATCGCGCTCGGGGCCGATCCGGGACGGATCGTCGCCCGCACAGGACCCGCTGTCTGCGGGCGGTGTTACGAGGTGCCGGAGGCGATGCGCGCCGAGGTCGCGGCCGTGGTGCCCGAGGCATGGTCGGAGACCAGCTGGGGCACTCCCGCCGTTGACGTCACGGCCGGGGTCCATGCCCAGCTCGCGGCACTCGGGGTACGTGACCGCCAGGCATCGGCGGTCTGCACACGGGAATCGGGCGACCACTACTCGTATCGCCGCGACCGCACCACGGGGCGTCTGGCCGGCTACGTCTGGCTGGGGGCCGAAGGCAGTGGAAGAGAAGAGCGATGACCGACCGCAGGACCGAACTCGCCGAGAACCTCGCGCGGGTGGAGGAACGTATCGCTTCCGCCTGCACCGCGGCCGGGCGCAAGCGGGAAGAAGTGACCCTCATCGTGGTCACCAAGACGTACCCCGCGAGCGATGTGCGGCTGCTGCATGAGCTCGGGGTGCGGCATGTCGCAGAGAACAAGGACCAGGACGCGGCACCGAAGGCCGCCGAGTGTTCCGATCTCGATCTCACCTGGCACTTCGTGGGTCAGCTCCAGACCAACAAGGTCCGATCGGTGGCGACTTATGCCGATATTGTGCAGTCGGTCGACCGGTTGAAGCTCGTTCGGGCACTGTCCGCCGCGGCGGTGCGCGAGGGGCGTGAACTTGGCTGCCTGATCCAGGTCGCCCTCGAAGCGGAGTCGGGCTCGGGCGGTCGTGGCGGCGTCTCGCCCGACGGCATCGCGGAGTTGGCGGCCGCGGTCGACGAGTCGCCCGGTCTCAGGCTCGACGGACTGATGACCGTCGCGCCGCTGGAAGGTCCCTACGCAGGGCGTCAACAGGCCGCCTTCGAGCGGTTGATGGAATTCTCATCGGGCGTGCGCGCGGCCCATCCTGCTGCGAACATGGTGTCAGCGGGGATGAGTGCGGACCTCGAGGACGCTGTGGCGGCCGGAGCGACACATGTGCGCGTCGGTACGGCGGTACTCGGAGTCCGACCTCGGCTCGGGTAACGTCGCGATGCAAGTCGGACCACAGTAGAAAATATGGTCATTTCCGTCGAATAGCGGACAGGCCGAGTGGATCGCGGGCACTTGGTGACGTAGCCGAACGAAGCCGATCCACCACAGAGCGGAGGACTCAGAGAATGGCCGGCGCGATGCGCAAGATGGCGGTCTACCTCGGCCTCGTGGAGGACGATGGGTACGACGGCCGGGGTTTCGACCCCGACGACGACTTCGAACCCGAGATGGACCCGGAGCCCGAGCGGGATCGGCGTCGGCACCAGCCCCCGCACCAGGTGGAACGGGAGGAGCCGGTGCGTGCCGTGCAGCCGCCCGCCCCTCGTGAACCGGTTGCCCATTCCGCGCCGCCGCCCGCGGAATCAGGACGTCCGGCGCGAATCGCCCCCGTGGCATCCATCACACCTGAACGTCCGAATCTGGAGAAGAACGCCCCGGTGATCATGCCCAAGGTTGTGTCCGAGCGGGAGCCCTACCGCATCACGACGCTGCACCCCCGGACCTACAACGAGGCCCGTACCATCGGGGAACACTTCCGCGAGGGCACCCCCGTGATCATGAACCTCACGGAGATGGACGACACCGACGCAAAGCGACTTGTCGACTTTGCCGCGGGACTCGTCTTCGGTCTCCATGGCAGCATTGAGCGAGTGACGCAGAAGGTGTTCCTGCTGTCGCCTGCTAACGTCGATGTCACGGCGGAGGACAAGGCCCGCATCGCAGAGGGCGGGTTCTTCAATCAGAGCTGAACACCGGGAACGAACGACCCGGCCGCGAGGCCGGACACGAGAGCCAGGGGAGAGGTACGCGCGGTAATGGGCGTCGCAGTGCAGGTTGTCTACATCGCGCTGGTGTGCTTCCTCGTCGTGCTCTTCTTCCGGCTGGTCATGGACTACGTCTTCCAGTTCGCCCGCTCATGGCAACCCGGGAAGGCGATGGTGGTCGTCCTTGAGGCCACTTACACTGTCACCGATCCACCGCTCAAGCTTCTGCGGCGGTTCATTCCGCCGTTGCGTCTCGGGGGCGTGGCACTCGACCTGTCCTTCTTCGTTCTGATGATCATCGTCTATATCTTGCTCTCCATCGTCCGCGGGGTGGGGAGCGGGATGTGAGCGATACGGTCTTGCCGACTGCCGACGACTACGTAGAGGTGAAGAAGAGATGCCGCTGACCCCCGAGGACGTGCGGAACAAGCAGTTCACGACCGTCCGCCTCCGAGAAGGCTATGACGAGGACGAGGTCGATGCCTTTCTCGACGAGGTCGAAGCCGAGCTGACCCGTCTGCTTCGCGAGAACGAGGACCTGCGCGCCAAGCTCGCGGCAGCGACCCGTGCCGCGGCGCAGAACCAGCAGCAGGGCATGCGCAAACCTCCGGAGCCGCAGGACGGCCGAGGTCCTGGCGCTCCTGTGCCCGCTGCCATATCCGGGCCCCCGGTCCAGCAGCAGCCCCCGCAGATGGGTCCCCCCCAGCTGCCCGGTGGTGCCCCTCAGCTGCCGGCCGGTCCGATGCAGGGCGGCCCGATGCAGGGTGGTCCGATGCAGGGTGGTCCGATGCAGGGTGGTCCGATGCAGGGCGGTCCGCAGGGGCCCGGCCCCATGGGCCCCGGTCCGATGCAGGGCGGTCCCATGGGTGGCCCGATGGGCGGCCCCATGGGCGGTCCGATGGGTGGCCCCGGTCAGGGCCCGGGCGGCGACAGTGCCGCGCGTGTGCTCTCGCTCGCCCAGCAGACGGCCGACCAGGCCATCGCCGAGGCCCGCTCCGAGGCCAACAAGATCGTCGGTGAGGCGCGTTCGCGCGCCGAGGGCCTGGAGCGGGACGCCCGCGCCAAGGCCGACGCGCTGGAGCGGGACGCACAGGAGAAGCACCGCGTCGCCATGGGCTCGCTGGAGTCGGCCCGCGCCACGCTGGAGCGCAAGGTCGAGGACCTGCGCGGCTTCGAGCGCGAGTACCGCACGCGGCTGAAGTCCTACCTGGAGAGCCAGCTCCGTCAGCTGGAGACCCAGGCCGATGACTCCCTGGCCCCGCCGCGGACCCCCGCGACGGCTTCGCTGCCCCCGTCCCCGGCGCCCTCCATGGCCCCGGCCGGAGCCGGTGCCCCGTCCTACGGCGGCAACCAGACCATGGGCGGCCACCCCTCGCCTGCGGGCCCGTCCTACGGCGGCCAGCAGCAGATGTCGCCGGCGATGACCCAGCCGATGGCACCGGTGCGGCCCCAGGGCCAGCAGCCGATGCAGCAGGCACCGTCGCCGATGCGGGGCTTCCTCATCGACGAGGACGACAACTGACGGGCTGCCGCGCGAAGCGCGCGTAGCCGTCGGCAGGCATTCAGGGCCGGGCCCGGGACTTTCGTCC